>JBCCOX010000238.1:0-7235 GCA_039025155.1 Deinococcota bacterium
CTTTAAAAAGCTTTAACTTAGACGCTACCAATCACTCTTTTTCATAAGCCCGTCAAATTCTTCCATGACTTCGGCTGCTTTTGTTGCATTACCTCTTGCCTGCCACAACTCGGCAAGGGTTTCCCAATGGCTGTGTTCGTAAGGTTCAAATGCAGTGAGTTCGGTGGCAAGTAGCGTGGCTTGCTCGAGGTTGCGGCTTTGCTCAGCTAGTGATACACCATGTAGTAACAAACTACGGTGAAGTTCACGCAGCGCATCGCGGCAGTCTTCAGCCCAATTCGCATCAAATTTAATGAGGTAATCCTTACCGTATAACCCAATGGCCCTGCGCACATCACCTAGCTCACTATTTTCCTTGGCACGCACAGCCGCATCTCGGTAGCGTTGTACATCGTAGTCAACCGTAAGATCGCGCTGAATGTAGTAACGTCGATTTGTTGTTTCTACAAAGTCGCCACCTAGGGCTTTACGTAAGCGGTAAAGAGTGGTATGGAAACTGCTGCTAGCTTTGGTTTCATTCTTCTTAGGCCACAACGCTTCAGCAACTTCAAAGGTGCTTACACCATCGCGGTTCTCGAGCAAAAACAAAAATAGCTCGAGCGCTTTACGCGAATCAAACTCGAGCCGCCCACCATCTTTAATGACCTCGGGTGCTCCAAACGCAGATACTTGAAGTACTCCAGACAAAGGCTGGCGAATTTCAGCAATGCGCTGCAAGCGCACCGATACAGCATCTACTAAATCTTGTTTGCTAAAGGGTTTTGTGACGTAGTCATCAGCACCTAAACTCATGCCACGTCGTAAATATTCACGGTCACCTAGTGCTGTCAAAAATAAAAACGGCACCGCCCTAAGCTCGCTGATATCTCGCACGTGTAAGTAAAATTCAAACCCGTCCATGTCTGGCATGGATACGTCCGAGATGATGACATTAGGGCGCAGTCCTTGTTGCAATTCTTCTAAAGCGTCTTGCGGGGTGTTAAAACACAAAACAACATAGCCTGACTCACCGAGCGCAGCCTCAATGAGCTTGAGGAACAGGGGTTGATCGTCAACAGCTAGAACAAGGGGTTCAGGCACAGGTGTTGGGTTATTGCGCTAAGCCAAATTTCAATGAGCTAAATTTTAAGGAGCTCGAGGTTGCGCGTGGCACGAGAAACGAAGGTGGGTAGGTCGTCATTAGCTAGTAGGTAGGTTGTCGTTAACAAACAGGCCTACAGGGTACATACATCTTAAACGCAACATAGTGAAAGTTAAGCTGTCTGAGCTATGGCTAGCTAGTCCTCGAGCCACACCTCGGTTTCTTGATAATGCACAAGGGCACTGTATTCAACGCTCGAGCCTGAAGCTGTCGTTGAAAATTTGACATCGACGATAATATCGTCTGGGCTTAAGGTACCGATAAAACTGTTGAGCCGCTCTTCAAACAAGTCGATACTGTTAGAGCTGATGAGTTTGAATTTTGCCTCCACGTTAGGACTTAGCCTCCTTGATTGCGTGTGTTCATGGCGTCTACAAAGGTGGACGCCATTAGAATTAGCGGTTAATCGTCATCTGATCAAGTACACAAGTACTTATCATACACATTATGCACATCTGAGGGTCAACTTACCCAAAGTTGATAAATTTGCAGTAGAGTCACCTTCTATTAGTGTAGTACTAGTGCAATTGTGCTTAGGGTTATCCCTGTTGTGACTCTTAGTTTACCGCACTTTGTGGTGAACAGCACATCTAGCAAAGGCCCCGCACTCGTGATGCAGCAGTTATACAGCCACCAACGGCGTTGAGCAAACGTCGAGTAAAGTGTGGTATCGGCAAGCCACAAGTTTCAAGTGAGGCCATTAAGCTCTGCCCGCAGCCTTTTTAAGTGCGTTAGGGTCGTCTGCAACTAAGCCGTCAGTTGCGTAGCTCATAAGCCTAGCAACCTCGCTCGCGTCGTTAACGGTCCAACTGTTGACCATGAGGGCGCGTTTGTGGGCTTTTGCCACCGTAGTTTGGTCAATGCTGCTGTGATGCGGGTGAAGGGCGTCTACATGAAGTAAGCCGGCGATCCACCAAGAAACGTTTTTGTAAGTAAGTAGCGCTGTGCGCAAGCGGGGTGCAACCATACGCAGGCGTGCTAGGGGCAGCGGGTGAAAGCTCGAGACCAAGACGCGGTCTTCTAAACCGTGCTCGTGTACAAGTTTAGCTAGACGTGGCTCGAGCGCCCTACTGCCCCACCATTGATAGCGCCACGTGGCTGTGTTAAACGGCAGTTTAATCTCCAGATTGAGTAAGGTCTGAGGATAGTTCTTAGCAAGCTCTAAAAGCGTTTCTAGGCTGATGACGTGGCCGTCTAGCTGCTGAATCTCGTGGCGGGTAAGTGTGCGCACGGGCCGGCCGTCAGCTAGCTCAAAGTCGTGCTGGAGGATGAGCTGGCCGTCACGGGTCATCTGCACATCGCATTCGATGCCGTCCAGACCAGCCTCAAAAGCTTCTTGAAACGCAGGCAAGCTGTTGTCGGGCTGGCTACCGCGCACGCCCCGATGGCCAAGTAAGAGCGGGCGTTGTGAAGTGATGCCAGCTAACGACCGTGGCGACCAAAGCAGATACCAAAGCCACAAGCTGGCAGCAAGTGCTAGGGGAGCAAGAAAAAGTGTCACGATATTAGTGTATCAAGCGATCATATATGACACTTTGTTACACAACTAAGTTTGCTAAGCGATATCAGACAATTGTTTCTATGAATACATAAGATTGATGACTAAAGTGAAGTGTAAAAACGTGGCGAAGCCTCAGCTTGATTGCACGCCTCGCAGCCGTATTTGTAAGCCTTACCTTAACCCTGGAGGGTACGATGACGGATTCAAAATGCATTGCAGGTCTTATAGGTCCTACGCTTATGGTACTGAACACATCTGAAGCGTTGAACCTGCATATATGGGAAACCAACATTCCACCTATTACCTACTTAAACGGGCTACTTTTTTTCATCGCAGGTCTTGCCATTGTGCGTGCCCACAACCATTGGGAACAAAGTTGGGTGACGCTAGTAACCTTTGCGGGGTGGGCTGCAATGGTGCTTGGTTGCTTTCGTATGTTTGCGCCCGAGGCACAGCAGGCTGGTGAGAGTGTGGGTACTTACATAGGAATATTTTTGATATTTTTAGTGGGGACTTATTTGACTTTTAAAGCTTATATGCCAGTTGGTCGTGGTGGTGGCGTCAACTAGCTTGATGCCATTGCGCCATAAACTTTACTAATCCTGCGCTAGCTCGAGTTTCCCCCACCTTACACGCGGTAAAACTAAAGTATGACCTCTTACCCTCTGGCCACCGTCGGCGCACTCGCCGTCAGTGACGACAACCTCATCCTGCTCATCCGCAGTCACAAATGGCGTGACATGTGGTGTGTTCCCGGCGGTAAAATTGATTATGGCGAGTCGATGGTTGCTGCCCTCAAACGTGAGTTTGTTGAAGAAACTGGGCTTAAACTTGCTGAGGTGTACTGGGCACCGACGTTAGAAGCCGTGAACAGCCCCGAGTTCCACAAACCCGCTCATTTTATCTTGCTCAATTTCATAGCGCGTGTGCATGGTGCAGCCAATGACATTCCTGTGACCCTCAACGATGAAGCGCAAACCTACGCATGGCTCACGGTTGATGAAGCGCTAGATTACGACCTCAACAGCTTTACTAGATCGCTAGTGATATTTTACCGCGACCATCAGCGTGAACTTGTTCCCGCCACGGTGTCAGCATAATGCCGAGTGCGTTGGTGACAGGTTCTGCCAAAGGCATCGGCAAAGCTTTGTTACTCATGTTGGTAAGTGAGGGATACGACGTTGCCGTGCATTACAACCGCAGCCAAGCAGAGGCTGAGGCTGTCTGTGATGATGCCAAAACGCACGGTGTGCGCGCAGAGATGTTTCAAGCAGATGTCACCAAGCCAGATGAAGCCGCAGCACTAGTCACCCAAGTTCATGATGCTTTCGGAAGACTTGACGTGCTCATCAATAACGTGGGCAACTATCACAAGGTGAGGTTGGATGAACTTGCCATAGACGACTGGCACGCAATGTTTGATAGCAATTTGCACTGCACGTTTTACACCTGTCAGGCTGCCGCCCAGTTGATGCGGGCGCAGAACTTTGGACGCATCATCAACATTGGTTTTGCAGGTTCAGAAAAACTGGTGGCGCGCCCAGGTGTTGTGGCGTACGGCATCGCTAAAACAGGCGTGATTCTCTACAGCAAAGCCCTCGCTAAAACCGAGGCGAAACACGGCATTACTGTGAATATCATTAGCCCTGGCATCATGGTGAATAGCGTAAGTAAACCGACCACTGACATTCCGCTGGGGCGTTTGGGTGAACTGGACGAGCTAACCTCCGTGGCTAAGTTTTTAGTTTCAAAAGAGGCAAGTTATGTGACGGGTGTACATATCGAAGTGGCAGGCGGGTGGAATCTATGATGTTTCAAGGTGATGTTCAAATTGATGTTGATGGGATTGTGCGGGCGCTTCCTGAGCGGCCCAAGTTACCACTCGCGCAAGCGAGTAACTTTTTAGAGCTTACGGCACGGTTGTATGAACCCCTTTGGCGACACAGGTCATTAAGTTTGATTAGTTTGGGGAAAGTGTCGGTTACTGAGGAGCTTGAGATGATGCTCGAGCACACCTCCCCCCAACCTCACATGAAGCTGCTAGATGCTGCCTGTTCTGCGGGCCTTTACGCGCGAACCTTCTTAAAAGCTGAACCAACGCTTACCGTGCACGCCGTAGACATCAGCTTGCCATTTTTACACGATGCCAAGCGCCGTGCAGGTGGCTTACTAGCCTCAGCTCCAGAAGATGTTGGCATCACGCTTGTTGAAGCAGATGTTCAGGATTTACCCCATGCAGATACTGTCTTTGATGTTGTGGTGGCAGGTGGCTCACTCAACGAATTTATAGATTTGGCTGTGTGTATGGCGTCGTTTGCACGCGTACTAAAACCTGGCGGCTGCATGTGGCAGATGTACGTGCAACCTGCACAGGCGCGTTGGTCACAGGGCTTGCAAGGGCTTTTAGGTGCAGGTGGCATTCGCTTTATTGAGCTTGATGAGCTCGTTCAGCTAGCAGAGGTTAATGGGCTGGGGCTCGAGCACCGTCAAACATACGGTGTTATCGTTATGGACTTATTCCGTAAACGCGCATCCTAAACGCACATTTTAAGCCATGTTTTGGTAGCATCAGGTCATTCTTTGAATTAGATAAACCCTGCAATCAAAAGTGGAGGCACAGATGTTTTCGTTTACAACCAAAGCCAACCGATTTGGCGCACTTGGTCCCGTCATCACTCGTCAGATTTTACCGAGTACCTACGTCTCGGGAGCCGATGCCTTACAAAATTTATCCGACGTTGTAAGCCGTTTGGGCGAGCGTCCAGTCGTCATTCACGGTGATACTGGCTGGCAGCAAGTGAAAGACAATGTGCTCATGTCTTTACCTGAAGGTGTAACAGATAACCTCATCCACTATCACGGCTACTGCACCGAGGCAGACATTAGCCGCTATGCAGATACGCTTAGCCAAGCTGATTACGATTTAGTTATTGCTGTGGGCGGCGGGAAGGTTCTTGACCTTGCTAAAGGCGCTGCGTTTACAGCTGGCATAGAGTGCGTTACCGTGCCGACAAGTCCGGCAACCTGTGCCTGCATTGCGCCTTTGAGCGTCATTTACGGCGATCAAAATGAGGTTTTGGGTGTACTTAGTTTTACCCACGCATTTGCAGCTACGGTGATTGATACAGATGTTATCGGCGCTGCGCCCGCGCGCTTACTTGCCTCTGGCATTTTGGACGCACTCGCTAAGTGGCATGAAGTGCGCTTGTCGCAACGTCAACATGGGCGGCTAGATGCGCCTATCGCTGCCTCGCTAAGCTTGTGTGAAAGCATGAAAGCTGTCTTTGACGAACACGCACAAACCGCTATTGACGATGCCAAAGCTGGACAAACGAGCGAGACGCGCGCGTTTGTGGCTGAAAGTGCCATCCTCTTTCCAGGACTTATGAGCGGCCTAGCTGGAAACGGCACGCGCATTGCTGCGTCTCACCCGGTGCATGACGCGTTGACGTTGCTCGAGGGTGCTCACAAAAGCCTGCACGGTGAACTGGTCGGGTTTGGTATTCTCACCGAGATGGTCCTCGACGGCAGACTGGACAGCGAAGTTCAACAAACCGCCCAGACGTTTCAAGCACTCGGGCAGCCCGTTGGTCTAGCTGGGCTTGGTGTAGCTGAGGCGCTCACTACCCACGCAGACAAAGTTGCTGACCGCGTGCTCATTGACCCATTTTTTCAAGAGGTGTTTGCAGGGGTAACTGCTGCTGAGGTGAAGCAGGCATTAGCTCAGGCAGATGCACTGGCGGTGGCGGCCGGTCAGGTTGCAAGCTAATCTATCCCGAGCTTGATAGCACAAGGTTTACACTTAAACGTATGACTTCCGTTGAAACGTGGATTATACGAGCTTTAGAAGCCTCGAGCAGCCCCCAAACCTTACGCCAAATTCAACGTTTTATTGATGAAACGGTGGGCGAAGAACTGGCAGTAGACACCTTAAAAACTGCTCTCAACACATTAGAACTGCAAAACAAGATTAACCAAGATAGCGAAGCGCGCTATCAAGTCGTCAAATCAACCTCGAAAGAAGATGCTATGAAGCGGCTTTTTAAAGACTAACCTGGAAATGGCATAGGGGAGAGGTTCAACGTGCTTCGTGAGGTTGAGGACATCACGGTCATCTGTGAACTTGTAGAATACTCAATAATCTCAATCAACGCATCGTTGTGAATCTAACATAACCTTGCCAACGACTTTATAGCTTGGTGTCAGGAAGGATGATCTGATGAGCTCGAGCCTCTTAAGCAAAACCACAAACCTAAACGACTTTTATCAGCTAGATGCCCTTTATAGTGCTGACGAACGCCGCTATCGCGACCTCACTCGTGAATTTATTGCTAGTGAAGTCTTGCCTCATGTTGGGCAATGGTGGGATGATGGCATCTTTCCTAGTGATTTTCCCAAAAAATGCGGTGAGTTAGGCTTACTGGGCATGACTTTGGGACCTGACCAAGGTGGTGCAGGCGCGTCTTACACTGCCTACGGGCTGGTCAATCAAGAAGTGGAGTACGGCGATTCAGGCTTGCGATCGTTTACCAGTGTGCAGTCTAGTTTAGTCTTAGATCCTATTGCGCGTTACGGCACGGAGGCCGTCAAAAA
>JBCCOX010000239.1:0-7179 GCA_039025155.1 Deinococcota bacterium
GTCACCTTACGTACAGATGATGGCTTTGAAGACTTCGAAGTTGGTGGCGTCGTCGTGGACTTTACAGGCGGTGGGGAAGCGTTTGTGGTCAGCATCGCGGAACTTGACCGTTTTGGTGGTGGTAGTCCCGACTTGTTTGTCATTACCGTTGATGATGGCGTTTCTCCGAGTGATATACGGGACGCCATGCTAGCGGCCTTCCCCAACTTATACCTCGACATCACGCTTAATCAAGACTACCGCCAGCGCATTCTTGACCTCACCCAGCAAACCTTTACCACAACTAACTGGCTACTGGTGCTGGCTGTGTTTATTGCCGCATTGGGCGTTACCAATACCCTAGGCATGAACTTGAGCAGCCGTCAGCATGAGCTGGCCGTTTTGCGCACCATTGGCTTAAGTAGAGGCGGTTTGCGCAAGCTCATCATTGCTGAAGGGGTTGTGGTTGTGACCTTGGGAGCTATCTTGGGCATTGGCTCGGGCTTGCTGCTCTCGAGGGTAATTACCGAGGGTGCCATTGCCCTCACTGGGTTTGCCATTAGCCCGCGCTATCCGTGGACGCTTATCACGCTAGCGTTACTTGCCTCACCTGTGGTGGGTTTGTTTGCATCGTACTTGCCAGCTCGGCGGGCGGTGAAGTTAGCGCCTGTGATTGCCTTACGGGGCAACAGCTAAACCTGTTTGAAAGGATGTACACACAGCCTACATCTGCCGTTCAGCATCGTGCCAAATAATAGAGGGGTCGGCGAGTTTCTTGAAGTGATGACGGGGCTCGAGCAACTGCGTCAAAGACATTGTTCAAAGAATATTGCTTAAAGAATACCGTTTAGAAAACACCGTCTCATAAACACTGTCTGGAACAATGCAGTCAATTTCTGTAAGTCTGTTAAGGTGAAACTGTGCTGAAAGACCCACCAACCCACGCACCACAGCAGCCGCCTCAGGCTAGTGTACCGTCACGTCACAGTAATGCTAGCAGTGATGGTCCTGTCGTTGTACGTGCTGACAATTTGTCCAAAACCTACAGCCTAGGTGATGAGCACGTTCACGCGCTTAGGGACCTTTCTTTGGAAATTAAACAAGGTGAGTTTATTGCGGTGATGGGTCCTAGTGGAAGTGGTAAAAGTACCTTGTTGCACGTGTTGGGGTTGCTCGAGACGCCAGACAACGGTGAGGTCATCATTCAAGATCAGCACACCAGCAATCTAAATGACGACGCGCTAACTGCTTTGCGGCGCGACAAGCTAGGCTTTGTGTTTCAAAATTTTGAATTAATCCCCAACTTAAACGCAAAAGAGAATATCTTGCTACCTGCTGAAGTGGCAGGTAAACGTAAAGAAGCTGAACAACGTCTTACTAAACTAGCAGTTGAACTCGGTATTAGTGACCGTTTGCACCACCGACCCAAGCAACTTTCCGGTGGACAGCAGCAGCGCGTAGCGATTGCCAGGGCCCTCATCAACGAACCCGCGCTTATTTTGGCAGATGAACCTACCGGCAACTTAGACAGTGACACAGGTAGAGACGTGCTTAGGCTACTTCAAGACGGCGTTAGGCGGCATGGTTGGACGGTTGTCATGGTTACACACGACCCCAATGCAGCCCGCTTTGCAGGGCGCTTCATGATGCTCCAAGACGGTCAAATTGTTGATGAAGGACACACCAACAAAGACTTATTGGCAACGTCTGTTTAGCGTTATTAGGTCAATCTCCTTAAAATTTATGAGGCTACCTGCCTATTCACAATTAGCTCATAAGTGGAGTTATTGTCGTTATTGATGCAAACGGTGACACTTAGTTCATACCAAATCCGGTTGATTCTCGAAGGGATCAACCCCTGCCAGAGCAGGTAAGATAAGCTACGAAATCCGCGCTGGACGAGATGATGCCTTTAGGCATTATTCGAGATATAAGCGGATTTCGTATCAGAGTCCACAAGTCCACAATTTGCATAGTCAGTGATAAGGCATAGCACTGCTAGCATCAGCATGTGACCTAGTGCGGTGCTGGGTTCAGGCAGCTGTCTGCAAAGGACAACGAGGACAAGGTGAAGTAGGTTTAGTAGTTTTGCGAGTAATAGGAAAGCGGGGTCTGAGCTTGGGTGTGAAGCCTTTGGCACGCCCCCAGCTTTTTCCAGCAGGTCGAGGTAGTTTGCTGGGTTTAGGGACCTTGAGGAAAAAGGGCAAAGAAGCTTTTTGGGCGTGACGTTGGGAGATGGATTTAGTACTGGCGCGGGTATCAAGGGTCAGGGTGTGCTTGCAGGTTAGCTTTGCTAGCTAGTAGCAGGTTCATAGCTAGGGTAACCAGGTTGAGGTGGGCATCAACATGCTCTAGACAGGGGCTATGCACGTCTGTCAGGGAAAGATGCTGCTTCATAAAGCGAAAGGTCAACTCGTGACTTGCACGTGACAGGTAGGCTTGGGCTAGCAGCAGCGGGTCAAGTGTGGTGTTGGTGCTAAAGAGCCAGATAGGCTTGGCATAAACAGGCTCGCCTTGGTCATCAAGTAAGCGCAGCCTTAAGATACGTCCATGCACGTCAGCGTATCCTTGGTAGTGTAGGTCTGACCAGAGATGTAGCTCAGGCGTTAAGGACTTACCTCGGGTGCTAGACGCTTAGCTAGGATGAGATTGTGCGCAGCAATCTTACGGCAAACACTGGCACGAATGCTCCAAAAAGAATTAAGCTGTTGCAAAACGAGGTTACGGCAACGACTTAGCGAAGAGAACGTGGCTTCAATGGCTTTTCTAGCTTTAGCAAAGAGACTAGACCAGAAGCTGTGTTTAGTTGCATTAGCTTTGGGTGGCGTGTAAATGCCTAGACCTTGGTAAGCTTTGTCACCGATGACACCGTGGAGGTCATCAACACGTTCATCACTTCTGTCAATCAAGTTTAACCATAGGCGTTTTAATTAAGAAGGACGCAACCGTACATCAGCTAATACTAAATTGACTCTTGAGTGTCATAGTCTGAATCGTCTAAGGGTACGCTCTCACGAGCAATTTTGATGCCACAAAGCGACATCAAAACATCACTTTAGTACAAGAAAGCCTCAACTTGATGGTTTCAAAGACTTGTCAAACAGCTTCTTGGGAACTGACGCTTCCCAAAGATAGGTCCTCGAGCATTTGTGGATTGCCTCAAAATACCTTAAAATATAAGTAATTCTAGCTAGGTCTAGTCTAGAGCATCCTCAACCTTAATCTTGAACCTACACTCAAAGCAGTTCACTGAGAACCCCTCACCTATGAAATGGAGCGTTGGCAACGTGCTTCTTTACAAAACAACCGCAGCCACTAAACGTCACACCTGTAGCGTGGCAGATTCGCGCTAAAATAACTTGTGGCAAGGCGTAAAACAACTAAAACAACCCGCAAAGCAGGTCGCAAAGACCCTTTTGACTACGAGGCTCTGGGCTTAGTGCTCTTGGGTGTTGGTATCTTTTTGAGTGCAAGTCTTATTCCGGCGTTTTCAACTGGCGAGCTAGGTAATACGCTGCGGCAAGCGTTAGCAGGGCGTTTGGGCTGGGGCAGTTATGCGCTGCTACCCCCACTGTTTGTTGCAGGCGGCCTGCTCTTAGTTCGGCAGCCCCAATACAGTTGGGCACGCATGTTGACGGGCTATGTCATTGTGGCCTCTGGCGCGTGGTTGTTGCTTGTGCTACTTACACCCCGCTTACCGCTACTACGCGCGCAATTTGCAAGCGGAGCATGGGGCGCGCAACTGGCAGCTTCGCTAGCTGGTGGGGGTGGCTTGCTGGCCTATATCGTGGCACTTTTTGTGATGACACTAGGGCTCGAGCAACTGCTTAACATGCCACCAACACAGCTTTTACGGCAAGCTGGGCGTTCGTTTGTTGGCGCTGTTCACGACCTTGTTTCAGGGATTTTAGCGTGGCGCCGTCAAGCCAAGTCAGATGCAGCACGTGCTGCTGACCGAATATTGGCCCAGCGTGCCCTCAAAGGGCTCGAGCAAGACCTTGGCGCGCTGCGCGAGGTCTACAAAGACAGCCAAGAACTAGACAGTTGGCGCACCAACGTTAAAAACACCTTGCGCAAGCTGGACAAAACAGCCACAGAACAAACCCTGTTAGACGTTCGTGAAGACATTACCGTCTGGCAAGACGCCGTGCGCGGGTTTAGCGACAACCGCGCCAACGAGTTACTGCCCTATGTAAAAACAGAAGGCATTACCCATTTTTCGGACATCCTCAAAAAACTGCGCAGCCATTTTAGTCAAGCGTTTCGTAACCCCAGTGATACCTTGGACCATCATCTGGCGGCCATCAGTGAGCTAGACAGCTTACGCGAAGGCATTGATTTAGATTTAACAGCACTCAGCACGCGCTACCGCCGCTTAATTCGTGAGCGCGATCTAGCCGAAAACGCGCTCACAAACGCTAACCCGAGGGTGCTAGTGCGTCTCAACGACCAACATCGCACGCGCAGTCGTGAGTACCATCAAATTGCTAGCACCTGTGAAGACATTGGATACACGGTGAATCAGCTTGAAACGTGGTATCCGCTAGCAACCATGTTGCAAGCTGCTGCAGAGGTACTTGCCGGCCAAGCTGAACACGACCTCGTCAAAGAGTTGAGCACTAAGTTAGCAAACATGCTGCGTACCCGCAAACGTGACGGGCTCGCTGACATACGTGAGTGGCACCACAAACTTAAAACCTTAATTGATGGTTTAGCAGAGGAGCCTCGTGACCGCGTTTATGCTCGAGCTGAAGAAACAAAACTCAGCTTGCCAGTAAATCCTCGGCCGCCACTAGCAGCAGATTCCCCAGATGCCGCTACAGATTATGTGCCAGCTCAAGGCCAACCAGCTCAAGGGTATGCGCCAGCTCAAGATGATGCGAACTACCCTTCCCAGCGCGAGTATGGCAGTACCTTGGGACTGCCGGTTAACAGCTTACTTGATGATATAGCTAGCAACACAGCAGATAACCCAGTTGGCAGTTTAGCCAATTCAGACCAAGTACCAGCTCAGGTGGTTCAAACCGCTGGTGCAGGCAACTCGCCGACCCCACCCTTTTCAACCGAGGGTGATCCGCGCTACCTCGAGCAAGTTGCAGCTAGCGCAGACGGCACACCCCAACACATCTACTCATCTGACGCAGCCCCAGAGAGCCTCACCGACATGAGTGACGCAGACACTGTCGCTGACTTGCCGCTCCAACACCCACGGAGTAGCCTCCTCGATTCAAGTGGCGGCACCATGGAAGAACGCCCTTCAGTTAAACACGAACTTGCCCGCCGCAAACGCAAAATTGACGAAACCCTGCAAAACTTTCGTTTGCAAGGACTGGTACAAGACCCTGTGCGCGGGCCGAGTGTGACCCGCTTTGAAATTAAACCCGCCGCAGGTGAAAAAATTAGCCGCTATGCCAACCTGAGTAACGACCTTGCGCTGGCGATGGCGGTGGGCAGCGTGCGCATTGAAGCGCCTATTCCGGGTAAAAGTGTCATTGGCTTAGAGGTTCCCAACACCCACCGCGACACCGTGCCCTTCCGGGAGGCTATTGAATCAAACGCTTTCCGGCGCAGTAATGCTAGCATCCCCCTGGTGCTGGGTAAAAGCATTGAAAACGACTTTGTGGTGGGCGACCTTAGCACCATGCCGCACATGCTCATTGCAGGCTCTACCGGGTCGGGTAAGTCAGTCGCCATCAACACACTTATTGGCTCCATGGTATTTCGCTTTTTGCCCACCGATTTGCGCTTACTGATGATTGACCCCAAGATGGTCGAACTCACCCCGTACGAGCGCATTCCTCACTTAATTCGCCCGGTGGTCACCAACCCAAACGATGCCGCTGGCGTGCTGGCAGGGGCAGTTGCCCACATGGAACGCCGCTACAAGATGATGAGCAAAATTGGGGCCAAGACGCTAGCCCAATATAACGCCAAAGCCCGCGAACTTGACCGCCCCGAAATGCCTACCATTGTGATTATTATTGACGAGCTAGCTGACCTTATGATCACCAGCCCCAAAGAGGTTGAAAGTGCTATCATGCGCCTAGCTCAAATGGCAAGAGCTACCGGGATGCACTTAATTCTCGCCACTCAGCGCCCCAGTGTGGACATTTTGACTAGCTTAATTAAGGTGAATGTTCCTGCCAGAGTTGCCTTTGCAGTCAGCAGCGGTCACGATTCACGCACTATTTTGGACAGCCTTGGCGCAGAGCGGCTTACCGGTATGGGCGACATGCTTTACTATCAACCGGGGCTTGCCAAACCCATTCGTTTGCAGGGACCCTACACAAGTGAACAAGACATTACCAATTTAAGTGACTTTTTGCGTAGGCAAATGTTTGATGACGACTTTGTAGAAGCTTACGGCAGCGACTTTGACCCTATTCCTACAGATGATTCTGCTGCCTCTGGTCTGATTGACTGGGATGACGACAAGCTCCGCGAAGCCGCTGAACTCGCTGTAACAGACGGGCAAGCTAGCGTCTCCAAGTTTCAACGGCGGTTGTCGGTCGGGCACGCACGGGCAGGGAAACTCATGGATTCCTTAGAAGCAATGGGTATTGTAAGTCCAAGTAAAGGTAGCAAAGCGCGCGAAGTTCTGGTACAGTTCGAGGAACTTCCTGACATTTTTGGACGCTAACCAACCTTATGAGCTTGTGAGGTGCAAGGCATTATGACAACCTCAGCAAATAACACGCCTGTACTGTGTTTGCTCGAGCCCAACGCGGCTGGTGACATTGTCATTCACTCGAGCAAGGTCAATTTGTGGCTTCTTTGTCTTGGCTCATTTGCGCTAGCTGGGTTAGGTGCGTCTTTACAGCTCATTACACCACCTGCGTCACCTCAAGCCGCCATATTTGCGACGTTCTTATCTATCATCAGCGTGTTTTTTTTTGGTATATGCGGCCTGTACGCGCTTTTTAGGCTCATCCAAAACAAGCCTGCCCTCATCCTGAGTCCTGAGGGTATTGTGGATAACTCGAGCCTCATTGCTGTGGGGTTGGTCGCGTGGCAGGATATTAGCACCGTAAGCGTAAGTGAGTACCGGGGGATGCACCTTGTCACGCTAGAAGTTAGTGACCCCAAAAAATACATGCCTAAACGCAATCTGTATACGCGGCTGCTTGCCAAGCTAAACCTGCGGTTTTTTAGAAGTTCGATTCAGATTTCTGCGAGTACCTTGAAGGTTAACTTTAACCA
>JBCCOX010000240.1:0-7170 GCA_039025155.1 Deinococcota bacterium
ACGGCCCGCCGCCAGACATCGTGCCTTGCTGGAATGGACGGAAAGGCCCGGGTGTCGTCATTGAAGCCAACGGTATTATAGATACCTGCGGTTTCGATGACTTGGTCAAAAAAATGCGCCATGCCGTTGATGCTGTCATAAAACCACCACGGCGGCCCTAGACGCAGCGCGGGGTAATGCCCAGCTAGCGGCGCAAGTTCGCGGGAGTAAGTTGTTTCGTCGAGCGTGAACAAAATAAGCCGGAAGGTTGGACTGTTGCCATAAGCTTGTAAAAGTGGCTGTAAATTGTGCGTCCACTCGGTGGCAATGGGAATATCTGCACCTTTATCCAGGCCAAAACGTGTAAACACAGGTTGGTTATGGTTGCGAAGCGAGCCTACATGAAGTTGCATGACCAGTCCGTCCTCACTGCTCATGCGGGCCATGTCGGTGAGCATGTGGGCGGTAAACTTGCGGGCGTCATCTGCACTAGCTTCACCTGCTAACGCCCTTGCAAAGATGCTCGCAGCTTCAGTTTCACCAAGACGTTCGGTATACGGGGTTAAAGCTGCGTGGTCGGTGGCGGTTGCGCCCATGGATTTAAAGAAGCTGCGGCGCTGCTCGAGCGCGCTCACATAACTTGCGTAATTATAAATATCTTGCCCAGATACCTCAGCAAGGGTGTCAACGGCGTCACGCCAGCCAGCTTGGTCTATGTTCACTACTGCATCTGGTCGAAACGTTGGCACAATGCGGCCGGGCCAGTCTGAGTCGCGGATAGCTTGGTGATGCTCGAGCCTATCCGTAGCTGCATCCGTGGTACACAGCACCTCAACATTAAACCGGGCATAAAGCTGACGTGGACGAAACTCGGGCTCGAGCAACTTCACACTAATCTGGTCATAAATACGTTGGGCAGACTCACCATTAAGCTTTTCACGAATACCAAACAGTGTGTACAGTTCGTCACTAAGCCACGTACCTGTGGGCGTGCCTTGAAACAAATAGGCGTGTTCAGCAAAGGTCTGCCAAATTTTGCGGGGATCACTTTCGATGGTTGTGCCGTCTTGGGCGGGAACCCCAAGGGACTCGAGGCTCACCCCTTGCGAGTACAACATCCTAAAAATGTAGTGGTCAGGAATAATCAGTAACTCTGCCGGGGAGCCAAATTGATAGTCCGGGTCACTAAAAAGTTGCGGATTCACGTGTCCATGTGGGCAGATGAGTGGCAAGTTGGCAATTTTTTGGTAGATAGGTAGCGCTGTGTCAATGTGGGTTTTTGTGCTACCTAAAAAGCGGGTTTCAGACAGCTTGAGGTCAGGCATGGTTAGCTCCTTTGATGTGCGGAGGTTGTTTAGATGAACTGAGGTGGCTCGAGCAGCTTAAAGTACTTATTATGGCTCACCCATTTGATACTTAATGATGCCAATGCAGTTCATTTAGTCGTTTGATAGCTGATCTGAGGATGATCTCAACTCAATATGACATCAACTTGATGCGTTGATGTCATTTCCGGACAATACTTAGACAACATCACTCAGACAATACGAACCAGAATCAGCGCGAGGTTGTCACTGCATAGAGTAAAATACCCGCTGCCACCGAGGCATTGAGCGATTCCACCTTGCCACGCATGGGAATGGCGACCAGCTCATCACATTTATCGCGCACGAGCCGCCTCATGCCAGAGCCTTCTGAACCAATTACCAACGCCACATCTCTATCCCAGTCGATGTCACCGGGCGCGCTATACGCAGCACCATCCGCCCCGTAAACCCAGACGTTGCGCTTTTTAAGCTCATCAATGTAGCGCGGGAGGTTTTTAACTTGCACCAAGGGTAAATGGCTGCTTGCACCCGCTGCCGTCTTAGCAACCACACCCGACAAGGGCGCACTGCGGCGCTCTTCGGTGATGACGCCATGCGCGCCCAAGACCTCGGCACTGCGAATAATGGCACCGTAGTTGCGCGGATCGGTGATTTGGTCAAGCAGCACCAGTAACAGTTGCTCGCCGCGTTCTTGCGCACGAGCAAAAGGTGCGTCTGGCTCGCTGTATTTTAGGTCAGGAATTTCTGCAGCCACGCCCTGATGCCGGGTTGTACCCGCTGCTTGGTCAATTTTGATGCGCGGGACGTGATCAACGTTCACCTTTTTAGTAGCAGCTAGCTTCTCAACCTCTTGCACTGTTTGGGGATGTAACCCTTTAGCGAGCAAAACCCGCTCCACGTTGCCATCTTGTAGGGCCTCGAGCACTGCTTGTTTACCGTAAATGAGCATGGCGTATGCTACCTTGACAGACAGCGTTCACACCCACACTTGATAACGTCACACCCTTGTTACTGATGGCATTACATGATAATGACTTAGTGGATGACATGTTCAACACGCTTATGGAGACAATTCACAGCGCCTTTGCAGATGTCCGTAGAGGTGAGGGCATCAGCTTACATGAAGCTATAGCGATAGATGACTATCACCCTTTAGCTGCTCAACAAGCTGCCAGGGCCAAAGACACAGATACCCACTGGCAAGATGTCCCCTGTGACACCATCTGGCGCTGTGAATCCGCGCTGAGTTTTTTGGATGCAGACGGATTTCGTTACTATCTGCCCGCGTTTATGTGTTGCGGACTACGCGCTTTGGAAGCTGATGATGGGCGGGGCAATCTGCTCATTGACACCTGCCAGTTTCATCTGTTACACGAACCGCAGACATCCTTGCGACACGCTCAGCCCGCCAACATTGCAGGGCACTACGAGTTTTCGGCAGCTCAGTGCGAGGTCATCAGCCAGTTTTTAGCAGCAACCACTTTGGATGATGACGTTCCTACCCTCGAGGCAGTAACCGCGTGGCGCGTCTTTGCTGATAGCCTCAACAAACTCTAAATTGTAAATGCCTATTTTGTGCTACCATTTCAGGTAATGCGTTACGTGCCTCACCAACAATCCCAGCTATTTCAACAAGGCATTTTTCAATCGGGCATTTTTCAATCGGGCGTTTTTCAACAAGCTGCGACAAGGGCAACATGAACAAGATACTTCGCTATATTTTGGGAACCCTCGGAATCCTTTTGTTGGTTGCCAACCTACCCTTAGCCTTAATGTCCTTGGCGCAAACTTTCCAAGATTCAGAAGATAGGGCGATTGGCATTGGCGTCACGCTTTTTTTTGCAGCCTGTGCGTTTTGCGGCTATTTGCTGGTGCGGCACAATTTTTGGTTAGCCCGGCGTAATAACAGCCGCGCCCGTCAGGATGCAACTGTGCAAACCATTCTCGAGCTAGCCCGCGATCACGGCGGCAAACTCACCGTGTATGACGCCGCGCTCCACCCGGACATTACAACAGATGATGCCAAGAAGGGGCTCGAGGCGCTTGTGAAAGACGGCTTAGCCTACAACTACGTCACGCCAGAAGGCACCATGCTTTATATGTTTGGGGACACCAAACCTCTTTCTAACTACAATACTGACGTTGACGATGAATTTTAGTAATATAATTTTAGTTTTTAGGTTTTTAGGTCAATCTTTGCTATATAGCTCTTTTGCCTTTAACACGTACCATTTAACTGCCTAAGCAGGTGCTCGATGTATTTCATCATTATAACTATCGTCATACTACTCATTACTTTTTTCGCCATGTACAACGAGCTTATGACCCGTCGTAATCAAGTGAAGTTTGCATTTAGCACAGTTGATGCATTACTTAAAAAGCGCCACGATTTGATTCCCTCTTTGGTGACGGTCGCCCAAGCCCATGCTGAACATGAGCGCCAGCTTTTTACCCAGCTTGCTGAACTACGTACTCAAGCCGAAGATACACGCTATGCCCTTGGACGTGCTGATGCCCGCCGCTTGGGAGAAGAGGTCAACCTTGGCGACCGACTTGGCGCACTTTTGGCGATTGTTGAGAGCTATCCACAACTTACTGCTGATATTAGCTTTCGCAATGTACAAAACGCGCTTATTGACAACGAAGCACAGATTGCCGCAGCACGACGCTTCTATAACTCGGCAGTAAATGATTACAACAACAGCATTGATGTGTTTCCTACTAGCGTTTTAGCAAGCCTTATGAGCATGTCCCCCAAGCCTTATTTTGAGGCACGTGCTAGCGAACGTTATGCGCCAAAAGTTAGTCCCCACATAGGGCGTCCGTAATTCATGAAGTTATGAAAAAAGATGTGGCAGACTTTCACAACTTTTACACTGAGGATTTACACGACACCCTAGTAGAACTAGAAAAATTGCGTATTAGGGCACGTAACATTTTTCGTCTGATTGCCAGCATCATTCTAGCTCTCACAGTGAGCTTACTCTTTACACTGTTTGCAACAAATTATGAACCCGAAGTGAGGCCAGCCCTTACGCTTGTTATCTTGATAGCAGCAGGTTTTTTGATACTTTTTAGTATCTCGGAAACTGGCTCAGGAAAAGTTTTTCGACAACAATTTAAGCATCAGATAATAGGTCCATTTGTAGAATTTATCGACAAAGATTTACGTTTTGATTTTGAAAGCTATATTCCCCAATCTGTTTTTTTAGATAGCTGTTTATTCAGCTCAAACATTAAACATTATCGCGGAGATAGTCATATTTGCGGAAAGATGAGCGGACGCACTTTTGAATGTAGTAAGCTATTAGTGAAGTCGGATAGCGTTAGTAATAAACACAGCCTAGTATTTTCAGGGTTGTTTTTTGCTATCGAACTTGATAACCCCACTCATGCAACTACGCTTATATATCCACGTATAAAGTCACGACCATCTTCTAAAGTATACAAACGCGCCAAACTCGAAGATCCTAGTTTTGAAGAGAGTTTCAACGTTTATGCAGATGACCAAGTTGAAGCGCGTGTGCAACTCACTATGAGTGTGATGGAGAGTATTTTCCACTTTGGAGAACACTTTGTAGAAAAACCTTATCTTTCTTTCAAGAACAAAACACTGTACATAGCCGTGCCTTCCATTAGCTATCTAGAGCCTTCGTACCTACGAAGCCTGCTTGATACTCAATCACAGTACCAACTCATTAAAGACTTTGAGCTTGTTGTGAGTACTCTTTCTATCATTGAAGCTCTTAAGGCTTAGTGTTTATCCAAATTTAACTATGCCCTTCGACAAAACCCAACTCTACGACTTTTATAACAGCGAGCTGCGCCACGCCTTACTCACACAAGAGCGTTTGCGAAAGCGCTCGAGAGGTGTCTTTTTAGGTGTTGCCGCTGCACTTGTTGTCCTGAACATTGTCTTTGGCATTCTGCTTATTGGCAGTAGCCGCGGGGTTGACCTTTTGATGAATGTGCTGTTAGCCATTGGGTTCACTGCGGCACAAGTGTGGGGTGTTTATGAATTTAGCTCGAGGACCTTCCGGCAGGCGTTTAAAACCAATGTCGTCAAAAAACTTGTTGCCTTTGTCAGTCCTGACCTACGTTACGCACCCCACAGCTATGTTCCTCAATCTAAATTTGTCGCCAACCGCTTGTTTGGAGCGTTTGACCGCTACCGTGGTGAAGACCATATTTACGGTCAACTTGACGGCCTCGAGTTTGACGTCAGTGAACTAACCGTTCAAAAACGCCAGCGCAACGGTAAACGGAGCAGCACCAAAACCATCTTCAAAGGCCTCTTTTTTGTGATGGCCCTGCCTGAGCCTATTCCCACCACAACACTTATTTATCCACGGTTAGCTATGCCACTTAAGTTGTTTAGTCAATACAAACGCGCACGGCTCGAAGACCCTGTGTTTGAACGAGCGTTTAATGTCTATACCAACGATCAGGTGGGCGCACGCAGGCAACTCACGCCAGAGGTCATGGAAAACATCATGAACCTGAAAGCACTCACTAAACAGACGCCCTATTTATCGTTTGATGTTAGCCGCCTCTACATAGCTGTGCCGAGTCAGCGCAATCATTTAGAGCCCTCACTGTTTAAGAGCGTGCTTGCGCCCAGCACTGTGCGGGCATTTTTAGCAGAGTTGGAGATGTTGTTTAGTTTGCCGAGGACGTTGCAACTGGATGCCAATACTCGGATTCAAGCCTCAACCACAACATACTAACGATGCTCTCAAACAACTTAAATCTTTACAACCTCTACGATAGCCAGTTACGTGAGGTACTGCTCGAGCAAGACCGTATCCGCCGCACTACCAGAAACACATTGCTTCGCCGCATGGCTACAATCATCTTGGGATTAAGCACCCTCTTGGTTGTAGTACTGCCATTTTTTGTGACAACCATGCGCGAGATTTTGTCATTAGGCGGTGATGGTCCCGGCGCATTATCACCTTCGTCAGTTGCCCTTTTTGGCGTTTTCTTGCTTGCTCCCAGCCTCATGTTGGTTGTTCCAACGGTGGCGTGGTGGGTTATTACACTATATCAACAAACCTCAACCAGCTTTCAACATAGCTTCAAACACGCAGTCGTCACCAAACTGATTGCGTTACTAAGCCAAGAGATGACTTTCGTGGCAGAAAGTTACGTAAATCGGGCTAAGTTTGAACAGAGCAGATTATTTCAACGTGAGGTTGATGCCGGTATCATCCAACGTTATGGCGGGGAAACACACATCTACAGTGACAATCTTGATGAGGCCAACAATGTCCACTACGAACTAAGTGAGCTTACGGTCACAAGTGAGCTGGCTCAAGACAAACCTCACAAGCAGGCTGTTTTGTTTAAGGGTTGGTTTGTGGTGCTCGAGCTAGCTCAACCTGTACACGCCAGCATTTTGGTTTATCCGCGTTTGTCGTTACGGCAACTTGACCATGTTATGGATGCATATACGCGGGCACGGCTCGAGGACCCCATGTTTGAGCAGCATTTCAACGTGTACACAACTGACCAAGTTGGCGTTCGCAGGCAACTTACACCTAGAGTCATGGAGGATTTGCTGGCCTTGCGCACCCAACTCAAGCGGGCAATTTATCTGTCATTTCAAGGTAAGCGCGTCTATGTTGCGTTACCCGGTCAGCACAAGCAATTTGAAGTTTCTTTGTTTAGAAGTGTGCTTGACCCTGAGGTGATTCGTGGTCTTGTACAAGAGCTAGAAACAGTATTAAGTATTCCTCGAGTTTTACAGGCTGATGTTACTTCGAGTACCCTAAGTAAATCTTATGGGCATCAATAAAAGCGAGTTTACAGATTTCTACTACAACGATTTGCACGACGTACTCACAGCTCGAGAAGCCTTGCG
>JBCCOX010000241.1:0-7166 GCA_039025155.1 Deinococcota bacterium
GTACACTCAATATCTATTTGCAAAGCATGGGCGTTGCTTGCCCTGACCCGACGAACAATATGCTGTAAATAGTCAGCAAAATTGATGCCGGCTAAGCGCGGTGACTCATAAATTTCTCTGTGGACATCTGCCATCGCCATAATGCGCGCCCGGCTTTCAGCTAAGCTTGCCCGCACCTGAGGGTCACTTACGTTATGACTTTGCAATGCTAATAACGACGAGATCACTTGCATGTTGTTGTTCACACGGTGATGAATTTCTTTGAGCATCACGTCTTGCTCGTCAACGGCTTGGCGCAAAGCTAGCTCCACCTGCTTGTAGTCGCTAATGTCTCTATCACTACCGTAAACGCGCAAGCCCGGACGGTCATCAGCGGCGGTTATGCGGAGGCGGCTTTCAATCCAGATCACCTTGCCTGTTTTGGTGATGAGGCGGTACTCAGCTTCGCGCTGTTCACCAGCGACTAAGTTGTGGCGACTGTTATTAAAGTGCTCGAGGTCATCCGGATGAACCAGTGCTGGCCAGCCACCTAGTGCGTCTATTTCAGCCAGCGAATAGCCCGTTAAGCGCTTGGTGGAGGCTTCTGGTTCCCAGTCTCGTTCCCACTGCCAGCTATCTTGCGCACTATCAGCGGGCTTATCTTTATCCATTAAGGTCTGCTGAACTAGCTCGTTAGGCGGAACGTAAAAGTAAGAATAAAGGCTTTCAACACCTGTCTCACTAATTTCACGGTAACGCTTATCGTTCAGCTCGAGCGCGCGGTCGCGCAACACTTGCTCGGTGACATCCACTCCCATACCCTGAAAAAACTGCACGTGCCCGCTAGCGTCTACAATGGGTTCGTTAATCCAGCGCAGCCAATGCCATGTACCCGCATCACTGCATACATATTCTTCTGTACTAAATGTTTCAGCTTGTTGAACTGCTCGAGCAATTTTGTCTAAAAAGGGTTTTTGAGCTTCAGGAAGAATAAAGGTCAGCATGGACTGCCCAACACACTCTGCTCGAGTTGTACCGTAAAAAGCTGCGTAGGCATCGTTTACAAATGTGAGCACTACGTCTTGAGGACGCCAGCGCGTCACCAAAAACTGGCTTTGTTGTTCAATAAGTGAGCGGTAATGTGCTTCTTCGACGCCAATAAACCTGTCTAGCTTGTGAACGAGCACAACACAAACAGGTTCAGCTTGCGCGTCGTGAGAGACCCTACTATGCACCCAGACTTTGAGCTTGCCGCCGTTAGCTGTTTTGAGGGGTAGCACGCTTGGTTGCGTCTCAGTGTCTACGCTCATCATGTCTTGGTACATGTTGAGCACAGTCTGTTTATCAGCGTCATCCAGTTCTATGTAGGTTGTAAACTCCTGCCTTTGTAACTGCTTGAGGGGCGTCTCGAGCCAACGGCATAAGGTAGGGCTTGCCGTCACAAAATAGTTGTTTGCGTCAATGACACACAGGCCAACATGTTGGCTTTGCCAAAGTAGCTGCATCATGTTATTGAGTGCAGGTGCAACGTATGGGTCTAGTCCGTTATACAGCTCAGACACGATTAGTCCAAAGTGGTGCAAAGCCGTGCAAAGTGGCGCTCGAGGCGGATGTCAACACCAACACCCAGCTGGGTGAAGGGTGTATTGAGTTGTCGTGTAGAGATGGTGCAAACACCGTCATATAATGAACAATTTCCTTGAAATAAGTACACTTTTAGATGCATTTTGATTTCATTTGTAGGTTAGACACAGTGAGAAACTACTCGGGTGCAGGCTAGCTACAAGATGTCATTGCTACAACACGCAGCTGTATCAGTCGTTAGCTTTGATCTCGAGCCAGCTTCCTCATGTTGAATACATTATGTTGAACACATTGCTTCATGTTGAACACATTGCTTCGTATCAAGCAGCATGCATAAACGTTGAGCAGCATGCATAAACGTTGAAGCGTGCATAAACATTGAACTACGAAGCATGATCTTGCAAACTAACACCTGATTGATGCGTCTACTAAAAGCCTACAAAGTTGTTAAACTTTTGTAAAGCTCGAGGCAAAATATAACCATGTACGTTAACGCTAACATGCTCAGCAAGATGTAACCTAAGCTTATCCTGCGCACCTGCTTGGTAGCAGCATGCTACTAGCCTGCACAAACTTGCATTAGCACAGCTTCAGGGCAAGCATTGCGTCTTGTATTAAACACATCCGTTGCCAAAACGTCATAGAGTAGAAGCATCATGGTAAAAGCCCCAGCCTGCACATTTGTAATTTTTGGCGTGAGCGGTGACCTTGCTGCTCGCAAACTTATTCCCGCCCTGTTTGAACTCCACCGTGAAGGTGCCATGCATGAAGCCACCCAGATTGTTGGCTACGCAAGGCGCGAGTGGAGCGACGACGACCTGCGCAGCCGTATGCGCGACGCACTTATAAAATACGGGCATGGTGAGTTTGATCAAGCTTTGTGGGATGATCTCGCTCCCCGCTTGTCATTTTGTCACGGTGACTATGACGGCCACGAGGGCTATCAGGCGCTCGCATCACACCTTAGCAAGCTCGCTCACGATACCCATTTGTTTTACACAGCCACGCCACCAAGTACCTATGAAAGTATTGCCAACGGCCTCGGCAGTGCTGGCTTAAACCACCGAGGTGACGCGCGCTTTATCATTGAAAAACCGTTTGGTACTGACTTAGACAGTGCCAAAGCGCTTAACGCAACCATCCTTAAAAACTTTGATGAAGAGCAAGTTTACCGCATTGACCACTACTTGGCCAAAGAAACAGCTCAGAACATTGCTGCCCTACGTTTTGCCAACACCATTTTTGAACCCACTTGGAATAGCCAATACGTGGACCACGTGCAAGTGACTATGGCTGAACCTATGGGGATTGAAGGGCGCGGCGGTTTTTATGAGCAAGCTGGCGTTGTACGCGATGTCGTCCAGAATCACTTACTACAACTGGCAGCCCTGGTCGCAACTGAACCCCCGGCAAGTTACGATGCCAAAAGCGTTCGTGATGAAAAAGTCAAAGTTTTACGGGCGATGCACTGCGTGCAAGTCGGTGATGCTGTGATGGGGCAATACATCTCGAGCAACGGTGATAGTAGCTACAGGGACGAAGAGGGTGTAGACAGTCGCTCGAGGCAGGCCACCTACGCCGCCATCGAACTACGCATTGACAACTGGCGCTGGGCTGGCGTGCCCTTCTACATTCGCAGCGGTAAACGCTTGGTCTCTAAATCCAGTGAAATTGTCATCTACTACAAAACGCCTCCTCACGTACCCTTTCAATTCCGCAAACCCCCTCGCGAAGATCGCATCGTCTTGCGCTTAGTTCCCAACGAAGGTATCTCCATTCGCTACAACGCTAAAGTTCCCGGTCAAGGCATTAGCTTAAACACGGCCAGTATGGACTTTTACTATAACGAGCAATTTAAGCGCCGCAATCCAGATGCTTATGAAACCCTGTTGCTAGATGCCATGATGGGCGATGCCACTCTATTTATGCGCGCGGATGAAGTCGAAGAGCAGTGGCGCATTGTCATGCCCATTCTCAACACTTGGGAAAATGCCAATGAAGAACCCGCTTTTTACGAGTCTGGCACGTGGGGACCAGAAGAGGCAGATGACATGCTGGCCCGCAGCGGACGCCGTTGGCACGCACCTCAAACCGAAAGCCGTTGAGGTGTTTACTGCACTAACTTCTTGACTAGAGGTAGATGGTCTCATGATCCAAGATAGCTACCAGCACGTTTTAACGATAGGCACAACGGGTATGCTAGCGGCTGCTACGCGCGTTCTCGCCCAGCGTGCCACCCGGGTGACTTGTCTAGCACGTACACCTGCTTCTTTGGGAAGTTTGGCAGCCAGTATGCCTACAGATGCCGCCAACCTGCACCCTGTTGCCGTGGACTACCAACACAGTGATGCTTTTATGAAGGCTGTTCAGGATGCTAATGCAGATACACCTATCGACCTTGTTGTGGCGTGGTTCCACCGCAATGGGTTGGACACCTGTAAACGGCTTATCGGCTATCTGAACTCACAAGCGTCGCCTGTTGGTGTGTTTCATGTTGTGGGTAGCGCTGCACGTGATCCTTCCAATCCTGCACAGTGGCCGCAACCAGAGGCTGGCGGTGTAGTGACCTATCATCAGATTATTTTGGGCTTTGTGCTTGAAGCTGAGTCTTCACGTTGGCTGACGCACCAAGAAATAAGTGATGGGGTGCTCGAGGCTATCCAGCACAAGTATTCTCGACATATCATTGGCACCGTCCGACCTTGGTCAGCACGTCCTTAAATATGTCTATTAACAGCATGAGCTTACGCCTGTGATTTATGGGTTTGACCATGTTGCCATTGCCGTCTCAGATATACCAATGGCTATCAAGTTCTATGAAAAAATCTTAGACATGCACCCAGTGGATCAGCGCGATCCTAAAACAGCATCATTTTTCTGGCTTAAAGCTGGTGCAGGGCAAAGCCTTAATCTGTGCTTAGCAGCAGATAAAACACCTCGAGCTAGAGGTGACGTGCTTGACTGGGACACGACGCCTCACATTGCGTTTGTCTGTGACCAGAGCTTTTTGGATACGGTTCAGAAGCGCCTCAGCAATAGCGGCATTGTTCATCAAGGCAATGCCTCGAGCTTGTATTTTACAGACCCAGACGGCAATTTTATAGAGTTAACTTGCTGGCGCGAGCAGCGGTTAAAAACGTCTGGTGCAGCACATTGGTAAATATCTAAAGATGCCAGCTAGCTTAGGTTTGACCTTTACCCTGACTTCTGCACCAGGTTGTAACCCTAAATCGCCGGATTAAACAGGCGGGGGAAACGCCTTGTGCCTGAGGTTTTGGAAAGAAATAAGTGAATACTTAGCATGCGTCTGCGCCCTAAGCGCAGCCATGTTCCTAGCGCCTGAAGGCGACCAGTGCATACCTGAGCGTTTGAGGCGGTGCCCGATGACAGCTTTATTCATGGCTTCAACTTGCCCAGAGCCAATAGGGAAACCCTGCTCAGCAAAGTCAGTGTAGGTCATGATGTCGAGCCTGTTGTTGAGATAGTCGAAAGCCTGTAGGGTTTCTTGGTCAGCGTGTTGGCTCAGCTCGTCTTGCTTGACTTGAGGTAAATAGTCAGCAAACCAATCAGCGGCATTGACCTCAGCGCGATACCAAGCCTGGCGATGTTGGCGCCTGGTGGCGTCATCCCAAGTGAGGTATTGCATGAGGGTATCTAGGTACTCACAGGCATGATAGACATCGTTGATACGCTCAGCTTAGAGATAGTCAAAACACCTGTCAATCCACACAGCCCCATCGCCCAAGCCAAGCAAGGTATCTCAGGTTCTCACGTCAGCTTCTTGCAAGAATCCGACGAGCAATAGCAGAAACTCATCAATAATGCATCTTTCCGAAAGCATCCAACGCTCGCTGGGCGCGTTTTGGGGATACAAAACAGCTGTCTTGATTTCCAAGCCGGGACAACTACCCACTTGAGGTTGACCTAGGACACGCACCCCATCGAGTTGCCATGAGGTGACCCTCGTTCTGTCGCTTGGGTGGGTGTGGTTGTGTGGTTGTTCTGAGCGTCCTAGTGACGCCGCAACTGCTGCTGGTTGAGGCTGTTCTAAGACCTGTTGGGCTACCGCTGTGAGGTAGTTGAACACAGTAGCTTGGCAGCTTTGGGCATAACTACGGAGTAATCGGTCAAGCTGTGATGAGCTAACGGCTAGACCAAAGTTCCTGACCACCTCACTAGCTTCTTCTAACGGTAAGCGCGTACCCAAATTCAATATCCTGTCCAAGGCTTTGGGCGTCCAGCCTAAATGGTCTAGTTTGGGATCGAGCAAGATTTGCTGGTGCTTTGCGTCACCATTGACCACTTTCCTCACCCTGACCAACACATGACCCCAAGCATGATTAATCTTCGTATAGCGGTAGCCACAAGACCACCAACCTGCCCCTGCTCGTCTTCCCTGACTAGGGGGGGAAACTCGCTTCATCAGCGAGTATCTGCATCGTTTCACTCATCATCTCTTGATAATGATTCTCCAGTGCTGTCTCTATATCCACGATACTCACATCGTCACCTAACTCTGCTGCTACTCTATCCAAATAGCTGCCAAAGCTCGCTAGGGCTTTCTCTTTCCAGGACTCACTCTTATTCTGCATGGCACAGTTTACTTTTCTAAGGCTCTTTTTTCTATAGGGCGATGCTGGGTTACACCCTCTGCAACCAGCAATTCGAGATGAGCAATGTTCAAGCGAGTACCTAAGGTCAAGTAGCTAGCTAACAGAAAAAGGATAGCCAACTAGCACAAAATAAGAGCAATGGAGGCAAGGCTGAGTTTAGAACACATCACAGATTGTCTAGCGAGCGTGTTCGATGCTCAGCAAGATGAACGCATACAAGCACGATGTAAGTACCGGCTGAGCGATGCGGGCTTAGCAGCGTTTAGTGTGTTTTACATGCAAAGCCCGTCGTTTCTGAGTTATCAGCGGGACATGACCAAACGACAAGGTAAGAGCAACGCGCAAACGATCTTTAGCCTTAAGCGGATACCAACAGATACCCATATAAGAACCATGCTTGATGGTATAGCAGCGGATAATCTGGGGGTGATTTACCGTCATATAGTCAATGAACTCGTGGGGCAGCGGATGTTGACTAACTACCAAGTAAGCTACGAGGATGAAGCCTACTATTTGCTTGCCTTAGACGGTACCGAGTTCCACTCATCGCATAAGGTTAGCTGTGAGCTTTGTTGTCGCACAAGCAAAGATGGTAACAGCCGCTATCACCACAGCCTGATACCGCCAGTACTAGTACATCCTGAGCAAGCTGAGGTCATCAGCCTAGAACCTGAGTTCATCAGTCAGCAAGACAGCTATGACAAGCAGGACTGTGAACGCAATGCCATCAAACGTTAGTTTGCAACTAAAGCAGCCGCTTACGATTTGGCTAAGGTCATTGTGCTGTGTGACGATTTACATTGTCATCAAGCTCAACTGCAACGGGTTCTAGATAGAGGCTGGTCGTTTATCTTTGTTTGTAAACCTAGTTCCCATGAGACACTTTATGACTATTTGAACCTAGCTGAGGTGCAAACTCTCAGCTACCGACACTGGAATGGTCGTTTTCATGAACGTCATGACTACCGCTTTGCAGAGCAGCTCCCCTTA
>JBCCOX010000242.1:0-7166 GCA_039025155.1 Deinococcota bacterium
AGCCTCAACATCTTTAACATTGCGGGTTGCTAGGGTTAAATCGTAAGTTACAGCCGTAGCAGCAAACAAACTATCAATTAAAGGTAAAGGTCTTCCCTGCTTCAGGAGTGTACCAACTAGCTCTCCCCATACCGTCATAATGTCTTCGTCAATTGTTAAAATCCTACCTGCAAAGCTTGGTTTGAGGTCTTGCTCGAGCCAACGCTTATACGCAGTTGCGCGTTTATTCTGACCTAGATAAGCAATTCCTTTTTCAATCTCACCTAAACTCAATACAGATAGATAGCAAAGCTCCAAACTCTGTTGAGACATCCAGTTAACAACATTGTCATCAGCTTGTTCACGGCGCAACTCAGAAACAACGTTGGTATCAAGTAAGACCCTCATTCGTCAAACTTAAACGGAGACACAGGTGTTTGATCACGTGTATTGACAAGCTCAACAAAAGCATCATCCCACAAGTCCCCTTGCCGAAAAGGCTCGAGCGCGCTTTGCTCACCCGCGATGAGTTTGTAATATTCAGCAACATCAAGCATGATAACGGCTTGCTTGCCGTGTTTCGTAATCATTTGAGGCTTGCCTTCTTGCGCCCGCGTCACCACTTCCGAAAAGCGACTCTTAGCCTCTTGCAATTGCCACGTGTTGAGCTTGGTAGGTACAGCTTGTTCACGCACCTGAGCACTTGACAAGGCTGTGGACTTAACAGCTTGGCTAGCTAGCTTTTTATCAGCTTGCTTTTTAGCCGCAGCTTTTTTGCTGCTATTTTTTTTAGCTTTAGACGATTTTGCTTTAGCGGCTTTTTGTTTGGCAGATTTTGTTGATGATGCCATGTTCACCTCACATCCATAAAACGCTAAGAACTAGTCTGACTAGTCAGAGGATAGCATAAGTAGGAGTAAGACTCAGCATTAGACTTGTATCAATCGAGTAAATGTGTACTCAATTGACGATGTGCTACCCAGATGATTAGCTCGAGCCTCCACTTACGTCTAGCAAACTTCGTTATATGTTTAAGTTACAACTATGTACCTTGTTATCTAACACAAACCAGTTTGACGACATCAAAATCACCTTAAACATACATTTAGGGCATAATCCTCAACCTCTTGCATACAATCAACACATTTATGTACTTGGGCTGACGCACTTACCTGTTGATAGTGTGTCACGGTAGAGCAAGTTACAAATCATCTTAAATGATTTTTGGGGAGGGCCTATGTCAAATCCTTTGAGCTTTGCTGTGGTTGGTGCTGGTGCCAACATTTACAACAACCACAAGCAAGCTATCCACGCCCTTGGCGGCAACCTTGTAGCCTTGTGTGACGTGAGCGCAGACGTTGGCAAGGCGCGCGCAGACGAGATAGGCGCTGCGTTTTACAGCTCTGTTGAAACAATGCTGGCAGAGATGACACCAGATGTCGTGAGCGTCGTCACACCACACCCGTTTCATGCCACCATCGCCATCCAAGCACTCGAGGCAGGCTGCAACGTACTGGTCGAAAAACCCATGGCCGTTCACGTTGCTGAAGCAGATGCCATGATTGCTGCTGCCGAAAAAAGTGGCAAGAAGCTGGCCCTCAGTTTCCAGCAGCGTTTGCGCCCACACGTACGCGCCCTCAAACAAGCAGTGGATGATGGTGCGTTTGGACGTATTCAGCATATTGACATGGCAACTGCTTGGCCGCGGACAAACGTTTATTATCAAGGCTCGAGCTGGCGGGCTACCTGGCAGGGTGAGGGCGGCGGGGTGCTGCTTAACCAAGCCCCTCACCAACTTGACCAGATTTGTCACTTGCTAGGCATGCCCTCCAAAGTGACCGCGTGGGCCCGGCGCAAACTGTTTGATATTGAAACCGAAGACACGATTCAAGCGATGCTCGAGTGGCCCTCAGGTACACTCGGGTCAGTCCACATCAGCACGGCTGAAGGCTGGCGACCCGAGCGCGTTGAACTGGTAGGTAGCAAACGCTATGCCAACTTGGAAGGCACAACCTTCACTGTCAAGCAATTGTCTAGCGATTTTACGGAGTTTATTACCACTGCAAACGCACCTTTTGCCAAACCAGATATTTCTGATGACAGCTTTGACTTACCTCAAGGTGCAGAAGGTCATACAGGCATTTACGAAAACCTCCAAGCTGCCATTACCAAGGGTACACCCCTTGTTGCCGATGGCGCTGAGGGACGCATGTCGTTGGAACTTGCTAACGCCATGTTGTACTCGAGTCTCACCGGCGAAACCATCGACCTTCCGCTTGACCGTGCTGCTTACAAAGCCATGTTAGATGAGCTTATTGCCGGAACGCGCCAACTATGAGCGAGCAGTTATGAGGCAAGCATCATGAGCAAGCAGGTTGGTGTTGCTATTTTAGGAACAGGCATGGTGGCCGATTATCACCGTCAAGCAATTGAGGCTCAGGATAACGCTCAGCTTGTTGCCGTATCACACCACAATCCGGATAAATTTGCTGATATTAGTGCGCGCTTTGGCGTGCCTTGTTTAAGTTATGACAACGTACTTAGGCGGGACGATGTTGATGTCATCTGCATCTGTACGCCCAGCGGTCAACATGCTGAGCAAACCATCCAAGCAGCTACAGCAGGTAAACATATCCTTGTCGAGAAGCCGATGGCACTTACGCTCGAGGATGCTGATGCCATGATTACCGCCTGTGACAATGCAGGTGTCAGCTTAGGAGTGGCCCTACAACGTCGTGCTGAACCGCTCTTCCAACAGATCAAAGCTGCGACCAACGCTGGCGATTTGGGCGACCTCACACTAGGCGTTGTCACCATCCCCTACGTCCGTGATGACGCCTACTACGCCCAAGCCGACTGGCGCGGCACGTGGGCGCTAGATGGCGGCGGGGTACTCATGAATCAAGGTATTCACTTGGTGGACTTGCTCGTTTGGTTGATGGGCGACCCTGTAAAAGTACAAGCTTACGCAGATACCCTCCACCGCAACGTAGAAGTTGAAGATACGCTGGTAGCTTCACTTAAATTTGCCAATGGCTCACTTGCTACCATCACCGCAACGACAACTGCTGCACCCGGGTTTGCACACCGGCTCGAGGTTTACGGTACACACGGCGGTATTCAAGTTGTGGGTGAAAGCGTGAGCGCGTGGGGGCTCGCTGCAGGAAGTCCTGCACATATCTCCCCTATTCGTCCAAATGCAAATACTGAAGCGGGTTCCGGCGGCGACCCAAGAGGCATCAAACCCAGCGGTCATATTCAAGTGTTACGCGAGTTGCTGACTAGCATTGACGCTGGCCAAGGGCCAAGCATTGACGGGCCCCAAGGCAAGCGCAGTCTCAAAACTATCCTAGACATCTACGCAGCAGCTGGATTAGGAGGACCTAATGGCAAGTGATGGTATGACCTATGCACCCAAAGGCAAACCCAACCCCGTTGTTGAGGCTGGCGAGTTTTCGTTTGCAGCTACTAACTTAGATCACGGGCATATTTACGGTATGTGCAACGGCCTCACCGAAGCTGGTGCTAGCCTCAAATGGGTGTTTGACCCTGATGATGCCAAGGTGGATGCGTTTCGCAAAAGCTTTCCTGACGTGCAGGTGGCAACCTCTTTAGACCAAATTTTGGACGACCCCGACATTAAGCTGGTTGCTGCCGCCGCTATTCCCAATCAACGCGGGCCACTTGGTGAACAGGTGATGCATGCGGGCAAAGATTACTTTACAGATAAAACTCCGTTTACAACTTTGGGGCAGCTCGAGTCCGCCCGTGCCACTGCCGCCCAAACAGGTCAAAAATACATGGTCTACTACAGCGAACGCTTGCATGTAGAGTGTGCTGTGTTTGCAGGCGACCTTGTTAAAGACGGCGTCATTGGACAGGTTATCAATGTCATCGGTACGGGACCGCACCGCTTGGGTAAAGCTGGCCGCCCCGACTGGTTTTTTAACAAGGAACAGTACGGCGGTATTCTCTGTGACATTGGCAGTCACCAGATTGAGCAATTTTTATTCTTTTCGGGTGCTACAGATGCTAAAGTTACCCACGCCCACGTTGCCAACTTTAATAATGCTGACACACCTGAGCTAGAAGACTTTGGTGAGGCCAACTTGCTTGCCAATAACGGCGCTACCAATCACTTTCGGGTGGACTGGTTTACGCCAGATGGCCTGTCAACTTGGGGTGATGGTCGCACATTTATTTTAGGCACCAAGGGCTACATCGAACTTAGAAAATATGTCAACGTTGGCACAACACCAAGCAAAGATCATCTATTTTTAGTTACCCAAGAGGGCGAGAAGCACATGGAGCTTGAAGGCAAGGTGGGCTTTCCTTTTTTTGGGGAGTTAATCTTAGACTGCCTCAATCGTACTGAAAATGCCATGACCCAAAAACATGCGTTTAAGGCGGCTGAACTTTGCCTTAAAGCTCAAGCATTTGCAGATGCGTAAGTCATTTTTGCCAACAACCTTCACGCCTCGAGCAAGGCTAAAACTTCTTTTTTGTCAAGTACAGGTTCTTGTTCTTCCTGTTGCATAAGATCAAGTAAAACAGCATCTCGAGCGCTTCAAGCATTCGTTCATACGTCTCTACAGCAAGTACAACGCCCTCAACCTTACCCTCAGGATTAGTTAGTGGTTCTTTTACCAGCGGATAATTCAAACCAGCAGTATAGCAACAACCTTTTAGGACCACATGGCCTGTAAATCTAGCACACAGCCTGCTAATACAGGCGAGCAGTCATAGCTTGTAGGTGCATCGTATTGCACGACAGTCTGCTGCTGATACACATGCAACGTGTTAGCTAGTGGATCAATAAGTAAGCCTAGTTGTACGCCATTAGCTTGGTACTCGAGCATCTTGTCCTGCAAATCACGCAGACGGTCACTGGCCGAGCGAAGTTCAATGACAAACTCTGGGACTAACTTGGCAAAGCGGCTTCGCTCATTTGCACTTAATGCGTTCCATGTTTCAGTACGAACCCAAGCCACATCGGCTGAACGAATCGCACCGTTCGGCAAGCGAAACCCCGCTGAGGAATCAAACACCATGCCCGCATTGTTTGTCTGCGACCACATAAACACTTGCGCAGTTAGCGCAGCGTTACGCCAACTACCTTCTAACCCCACGGGTGGCATAATGATGATATTCCCATGACCTGAGCGTTCCAGACGCAGTTCAGGATTGCGTGCAGCCAACTTACTAAAATCTTCATCGTCTAGCGTCACAATCTTAGCTAAGTCTAAAACTAAGGCAGGATAACCCGCCTCAGACTCGAGCCTTGCGTCAGCATTCATACCATCACCATAGCAAATGGCTCAACAACCACGCACGTTAGAAAGGACAATCATGAAACTTGGTGTATTTACCGTCATGCTCCCCGACTTAAGCCCAGAAGACGCCGCACCCGCCCTCAAACAAGCTGGTTACGACGGCGTGGAGTGGCGCGTTACCCATATTCCAGCAGAACGAAAGCAAGAATCACCCTCATTTTGGGGCAACAACCTCTGTACCTTTGATATTACCGAGGCAGATGCAACACGGGCTAAACAGCTCGCTGCTGATGCCAATCTAGACATGCCTAGCCTTGGTACGTACATAAGCGTAGGTAGCATGGACGAATTTAAGCAAACACTTGGCTTTGCTGAGGCTGCTGGTGCGCCTGCGTTCCGGGTGCGCATGCCACGCGATCAGACGCCTTATTGGACACTCTTTCAAGAAACCCAAACTTTTTTAGCTGAGGCTATCAAGTTAGCATCTGCTAAAAACATCAAAATTTTGATTGAAATCCATCAAAACTCAATTGTTACCAGTGCGTCGTCTGCAAGGTTGATGCTACAAGACTTTGACCCTGCTCAAATCGGCGTGATTCACGATGCTGGCAACATGGCTCGTGAAGGCTTTGAGCACTATCAGATGGGCTTAGAACTGCTTGGTGAGCACCTTTCCCACGTGCATGTCAAAAACGCCGCCTACACCTTGCCGAGTGGTGATGAAGGCGTTTGGGAACCGTGCTGGTCACCTTTGGAATATGGCGCAGTGGATTTTAATGCGCTATTTAAAGCTCTGAAAGCTGTCGGTTATGACGGGTGGTTAGTCATTGAAGACTTCTCCCAAAAACGTGCTACGTTGGACGCACTCACCTATAATCGGGACTTTGTGCATCGTCATTGGAATGCTGCCTAAACACTAAGTTATTTTAGATAACGCCATCACCTCACCTGACAACGCAAGGGTGTCTTAGCTGGTGCTTTTACAATCTAGACGTTTGCAGCGCCATCTCGATGCACGACCACCGCACCCGGAAAATTCACTGTACCGCCGTAGACATCCAGTGGAAAAAGCTCTGCCGCCATCTCGGGGGTTTCAACGAGCCAAACACGCACTTGTAAACCTTGCTTAACAGCGTGGTCCACTAAATCAGGATTTTCTAGCACCCTGCGGGCAGGCGGACAAAGTTGTGTGAAGCCGTTATCTCGCGCAAGTTGAATGGCATCTTCATCCCATTGGCGGGTCAACCAACCCACGCTAAACGTTTCGCCAAGCTGCTCGCGCAAGCGCACCAAATCAAACACGCTAGCTAAACTAAACGAGGTAAATTCGCTGCGCTGCCACATTGTTTCCGGCAGCAAATCACGTAGTAAGTAGATGAGGCGATGCTCGAGCCCAGCCGCTTTTGTTTCCCAGCAAAACGGAATTTTAGCACCGAACTCACGTACAGCCGCAGCTACAGTGAGCAAGTGAGGTTTGGCTGCTTGTAGTTGGGCGAGGGTGCTGTAGCGCACCTCGAGTTCTTCGCCGTTTTCTTTTTTGATAGTTGCGTCATGCTCGAGCACCAACACATCATCTGAAGTAACGCGCACATCGGTTTCAATGAGATCAGCATGTTGGTTTATGGCTAGGTCAAAAGCCTCAGCACTATTGTCGGGCGCATCTGCCGACGCACCCCGGTGGGCAATGATTGCAAAACTCACGTGAGTCACCTCTTTTTTGCTTGATTACTTTTATTTGATATTACTTTTTCTGTCTTGTTTATCTGGGTTTGGTGGATCAACTACTGAACGTTTTAAGACAATATAAGAATAATTATCAACCTTGTAGTTCCTAATTGAATTTAACTGTGTTTATCAATACTCCGGACACCTTTAAGCATCATCAAGACCGAGGGCAAGGGCGTGTTTAAAGGC
>JBCCOX010000243.1:0-7101 GCA_039025155.1 Deinococcota bacterium
CCCGTTTGACCCAGATGCCACCGAAGTAAATCCGTTTAATGCGTTTGGGCGGGAAAGTTTAGTGCCCACCATGCGGCAAATGCGTCAGTTTACCTACAGTGAGGGAGACAACTACCAAACCCTGCGCTTGCCCTACCAAGGTGAGACTACGTCTATGATGATTGTCTTACCAAGAGACGGCGCGTTTACAGCAGTGAGTGATGATCTGGCCAGCATCTATGAAACGGCCTTAGCCAATCAAAGCACCAGACGGGTGAATGTGGAATTGCCACGCTTTGAGATGCGCTCGAGCTTCGACCTCGCAACCATTCTCAGCAACTTGGGGATGCCGCTTGCGTTTACCCCTTACACACCTGCCAGTGACTGTGAAGCTGGCATGTCTGGTAGTGGTGCCGACTTTTCCAAGCTAGACGGTAGCCGCTGTTTGTTTATTGATGCAGTCATCCACGAGGCTTACATAGATGCCAACGAAACCCGCACCGAAGCCGCTGCAGCAACGGCTGTGGCTATGGCCCGCACCACCTCTGTCGCCAACCGCTTACCGCCAGTAGATTTTATTGCCGACAGGCCTTTTATGGTCATTATTCGGGATGAGGTAAGTGACGCGATTTTATTTATGGGGCAAGTTGTAAGTCCTTAACCAAGCTCTCAACTCTTCAAAAATAAAAACTTGAGATTATCGTTCCCCTTGCTTTACATCAACATACAAAGCAAGGGGCATTAACGTGCTTTGGTGTGAATTGTTTGCCCGCCAAACTCGGTAAAGTAAGCGCGTGACTGCTTCATCATCTTCTAACGCCAGTACTTCTAAAGCTGATAACACACGCAACACCGCCCGCCTGCTTATTTCTTGTCCAGACAAACCCGGGATTGTTGCAGCGGTATCGCAGTTTTTGTACTCACATGGGGCCAACGTGCTGGACTCGAGCCAACACTCAACAGACCCAACCGGCGGCACGTTTTTTATGCGCATGGCATTTTATTTAGAAGATTTAGATGTCACTCGCACTCAGTTTGAACGGGCCTTTGCGGAGGTTGTGGCGGGGCCCTTTGCTATGAGTTGGCGCGTGAGTTACGCCGATGTGCCGCGCCGCATGGCAGTGCTTGTCTCCAAATACGATCACTGTTTGCTAGAGCTACTCTGGCGCTGGCGCAGTGGTGACATAGGCGGCGATGTTGAACTTCCTCTTGTTATTTCTAATCACGCTGACCTCGAGCAACTTTGCAACTCATTTGACGTACCCTTTAAGCACTTACCTGTTTCCAAAGACACCAAACCCCAACAGGAAGCTGAGATGATGAGCTTGCTAGATGACGTTCTTGGTGAGCAGGATTTTATTGTTCTGGCGCGCTATATGCAGATTTTGTCACCTAGTTTTGTGGCGCATTACCCCAACCGAATCATCAACATTCATCACTCGTTTTTACCTGCGTTTATTGGCGCAAATCCTTACAAACACGCTTATCAGCGAGGTGTTAAGCTTATCGGGGCAACCGCTCATTATGTGACGGACGACCTTGATGAAGGCCCTATTATTGACCAAGACGTGGCTCGGGTCTCCCACCGCGATTCAGTCCAAGATTTGGTACGCCTAGGGCGTGAGATTGAGCGCACGGTGTTAGCTCGGGCCGTAGATGCCCATGTATCTGACCGGGTACTCGTATATGGCAATAAAACAATTGTATTTTAATGTGTCAGGTTAGGAGAGGTTATGGCTAAAAAACGCACGCCCAAAGAAGTTTATCAACTGCGCATTGATCTAGCGCACGCCAAACCCCCTATTTGGCGGCGGGTGTTAGTTGTGGACACCACAACGCTTAGCGAGCTTCATGCCATTATTCAGCTCGTTATGCCTTGGGACAATAGCCACTTGCACGGGTTTTATATTGAGGGCAGCATGTACAGTGACTTTGATGGGCTAGACGCTGAAGATGCCAGCACCATAAGCCTTGCTGACATCACCAACAAAGGTATTAAAAAGTTTGACTATGAGTACGACTTTGGGGACAGTTGGGGGCATGTTATTAAGCTCGAGAAACCCCTACCCCTAGATAAAGACACACGCTACCCACAACTCACTGCAGGTAAGCAACCTTGCCCACCCGAAGACAGTGGTGGGTTATGGGGTTACTACGAGATGCTCGAGATTGTCCAAGACCCCGCTCACCCTGATCATGATGAGTACAAAGAATGGCTCGGTGATGGCGCTACAGCCGTATTTGAGCTAGCTGATGCCAACGCGAGGCTCGAGCAACTTCGCAAGTAACCTTACAACAATCTGCTAAACACAAACTTGATATGACCACACTCAAATCTCTTGACATCGAGTCCGCGCACTGCTATACTCACTGTCAGTTTGGTGTCTTGCGCACCTGTGTGTCAACTTTACTGCGTGTGTCATCTAGGTGATGCGTTCTAAAATGCTTTTGAACAATCTTGCTTAAGAACTATTTACCACCGCATAACGCTCGAGGAATCATCCTTTATCAATCTTGTGATGAACATCTACACTTGTGATGAATACCTACAATGACTCGAGCCAGCTCACACCAATCCATCAAAAGATTTATGACATACCTGCCCAAGACATAATTATGGACCTATCTGCGAGTTAGCTTCAACTTCAGTACTTTAACTTTAGTGCTCTAACTCGCGCCAAGCATTCAAAGGAGTTTAGCTATGGCTAAAGCAGTCGGTATCGACTTAGGAACAACTAACAGTGTGATTGCCATCATGGAAGGTGGCGAACCTAGCGTCCTCGTCAATAGCGAGGGCAACCGCACCACGCCATCTGTCGTTGCCTTTAAAGACGGCAACCGCATGGTTGGACAAGTGGCGAAGCGGCAAGCCGTCCTCAACGCTCAAGGCACTTTGTTTGAAGTCAAACGCTACATGGGCCGCACGTGGGACGAAGTCAAAGCAGAAGCTGAACGCTCCCCTTATGAAGTCGTTCGCGGTGACGATGGCGGCGTGCGCTTTGTCGTTGGCGATAAAAAGTACACCCCTGAAGAAGTCTCTGCTATGGTTTTGCGCAAACTGGTTGATGATGCTTCAAGTACGCTCGGTGAAAAAGTCACCAAAGCCGTCATCACTGTACCTGCTTACTTCAACAACTCCCAGCGTGAAGCTACCCAAAACGCCGGTAAAATCGCTGGTTTAGACGTGCTGCGCATCGTTAACGAGCCCACTGCAGCCGCGCTTGCTTACGGCTTAGACAAGAAAGGTAATGAAACCGTGCTTGTCTTTGACTTGGGTGGCGGTACTTTCGACGTTTCTGTTCTTGAAGTAGGTGATGGTGTCTTTGAAGTGCGCTCAACCTCAGGGGATACCCACTTAGGCGGTAGCGATTTTGACTACGCCATTGTGGAGTGGCTCGCTGAGGAATTTCAGCAAGAGTACAACGTGGATTTGCGCAAAGATAAGCAGGCCTTGCAGCGCCTCATTGAAGCGGCTGAAAAAGCTAAAATTGAACTTTCCAACCTACCCGAAACGACCATCAGCTTGCCGTTTATCGCTATGGACCCAGCCAGCAACGCACCGCTTTACTTAGACAGAAAACTCTCCCGCAGCCAATTTGAGTCGTTAATTGATCCTTTGCTCAAACGGGTGCGCGGCCCAGTTGAAGCTGCTCTGCGCGATGCCAAACTGAGCGCCAACGAGATTGATGAGATCATCTTGGTCGGCGGCTCAACACGGGTTCCTGCGGTCAAGCGCATCGTTAAAGAGATGCTGGGTAAAGACCCTAACCAATCGGTTAACCCAGATGAAGTTGTCTCCCTTGGCGCAGCCGTACAAGCAGGTGTTCTCACCGGAGATGTTGATGACATCGTTTTGTTAGATGTTACCCCCTTGTCACTTGGGGTGGAAACCAAAGGCGGCGTGTTCACTAGCTTAATTGACCGCAACACCACCGTGCCTGTACGCAAATCAGAGACCTTTACGACCGCTGAAAATAATCAAACGGGTGTAGAAGTTCATGTATTGCAAGGTGAGCGCTCCATGGCAACCGATAACAAATCACTGGGCCGCTTTAAACTCGAAGGCATCCCCCCCATGCCGGCGGGTATGCCACAGGTTGAAATTACCTACGATATTGATGCCAACGGCATTTTGAACGTAACTGCCAAAGAAAAATCAACCGGCAAAGAAGCCTCTATCACCATTCAAAACACCACCACGCTAGATGACAGCGAAGTCGACCGCATGGTCAACGAAGCGCAAAACTTTGCAGAGCAAGACCGCGAAGCCCGCGAATATGCCGAGGTCAAAAACAACCTCGACAGCATGCGCATTCAAGCTCAAAACGCCTTAAATGAAGCAGATAGTGCTGAGGATAGCGTCAAGCAACCCCTCCAAGATGCAGTGGATGAGGTTGAGCGGGCAGTTAGCAACAACGACACCAAAGAGCGGCTCGAGCAACTCATGCAAACTCTACAGCAAGCACTCATGGCCTTCCAACAAGCTACCCAAGCTGCTAGCGCCCCTAGTGATGACGACAGCGGTAGTGATGGTGATACAGCCTCTGGTGATGACGAAGACGTTATCGACGCAGACTTCAAACCTGCTAGCTAAGGGGTAGCAAGCTAAGTACCTCTAAGTTAAAAAGTAACACTCACCAAACTTAGCAGCGCCCATCCTTAACCGCTAAACGCTATCTGAAAACTGCGGTTTCCAGATAGGAAGTACTTAAATCACAGTACTAGGACGATGATAATGATGATGCAAGGTCTTGTCATCGTCCTAGCGATAATCGTCCTAGCGATAATCGTTCTAGCAGTAAACGTTATAGATAAAATGTTAATTAACTTCGTTAGACACATTGAGCGAGATAATCATGAATGATGACGTACACGATGCGCCACACGAGCCATCACCGCCTTCCTCTCAAAACACGTCTTCTCACAATACTGCCTCTCACAACACTTCAGGTGATGGCGTGCGGCGTGTGCCAGTGACAGACTTAGACGCACCTGCCTCGGCTGAAGCAGCATCTCAAGCAGATGCAGATGTTGCTCGAGCCGCCCCAGCAGATGCACCAGGTACAGATACACCAGATACAGACACATCCCACAAGAATGCATCAGATAACAGTCATTCAGCAGCAAGCGATGACCTAACGGCTGATGCACACGGCAACGTGGAGGAAGGTTCGTCCGAAGCGGCAACTCAGCAAGCAGGTGCAGGTCACGATGCCTTTGCGGCCTTTCACCACGCTAGCTCGGCTGAGACTGAAATTGATATTTTGCGGGCTGAACTTGACCGCGCGCACGCGGAGCTTGCTACGCTCAAAGCTAACCCGGAAGGTTTAGAAACCTTGCAAGCTGAAAACAAAACGCTAAAAGACAAATTTTTGCGGGCCAGAGCTGACCTCGAGAACTACCGCAGACGGGCTGCCCAAGACGTGGAACGGGCTAGAAACAGTGGTGCTGATGGCATTGTGCTAGCAGTCCTGCCTGTTTATGACGATTTGGGGCGGGCGCTCGAGGCCGCCGCCGCCGACCCCAGCACGCTCATTCCCGGTATCGAAGCTGTACGTGACGGCCTCAAACGAAACCTAGAAGCTCAAGGGATTCAGTCCACAGGTAGCATTGGCGAGCGTTTTGACCCTACCTACCACGAGGCTTTAACCAGCATGCCAGCTCCAGAAGATGAGCTCAAAGGTACTATTGCCCAAGTGTTTCAAGCTGGCTTTGTCAAAGACGAACGGCTTATTCGCCCAGCCCAAGTTGTTGTCTATCAAGACGATTAAGCTGTGTGTAGGTGAGTCATCTCAGTTGAAGTAGCTCTGTGATGTGCTTCATCAAGCATGTCACAGACGTGGATTCATCCTTAATCTAAAATCACATCTAACCCTAACTTGATGTGTGGTGCTGTCATATGACGACAGATAGCGCTATGACAACTGGTGCTGCACAACTGCTAACACTAATTAAAGTCTACTCACAATCCCACAAAGGAGGTAAGGGTGGCAGCATATAAGGACTATTACACAACACTCGGCGTACCAAAAACGGCCAGCCAGCAAGAGATTCGCGCGGCGTTTCGCAAACTTGCAGCTAAACACCACCCTGACCGCAATCCAGACGATCCCAGCGCCGAGGAAACCTTCAAAGAAATTAACGAAGCGTACACTGTGCTTTCAGATGATGAAAAGCGCAGTATGTATGACCGTTTTGGTACTGCCGATGGCATTCCGGGTGGTTTTGGTGGGGGCGGCGTTAGTGGTGGTGGTGACTTCAGTGACTTTTTTCAGTCCCTTTTTGGGGGCGGCGTTAATGGTGGTGGCTTTAGTAGCGGTAATCCTTTTGAAGGCTTTCAAACGAGTGGCCGCAGTAGCCGTCCTAGCGACGTTCGGGGTAACTTAAATATAAGCCTCGAGCAAGCTTTTTATGGCACAACTACCATGATTGCTGTTGACAACAAACGCATTGAGGTCAGCGTGCCCAAAGGCGTTAGAAACGGTGCTAAGTTGCGGTTACGCGGACAAGCACCTAGCGGCGGTGACATCTACTTGACCGTCACCCTAGACGCACACAGTATGTTTAGGTTAGATGGCGACAACGTGCGCGTCACCATAGATGTGCCCGACTACATCGCAGCACTGGGCGGCAACGTACGTGTGCCGACGCTCGAGGGTGATGTTGACATGACCCTACCTGCCAAAACCCAAGCTGGGCGCACCTTGCGCTTACGCGGGCAAGGCTGGTACAAACGCGACGGCAACCGTGGTGATGAACTTGCTGAGGTGCGTATTGTGATTCCAAACAATCTTTCTGACGAACAACGCGACCTTTACACCAAATTACAAGCACTTGCAGAGTCTCCAGCCGTGATGAGCTAGGCTCGAGCCACTGGTGAACCTTAATATATAGCATTTCCATTTGGAGTTGCCCCCGCAACTTCAAATGCGAACTAGGCGAGTCGAAACAGACCCACTCAGTGTGGGGGACTTATCCTGGAATTGCTAATAATATGGACGCTGCCTTAAGGCGGCGTTTTTTTGTGGCAAGCTATAGCGACATCCGTAAACATTGAGCTATAAACTGAGTTAGTTGATTGGTACTCGCGCTGCTTGTATGTTAAAGATCAGGTAAGAGTAA
>JBCCOX010000244.1:0-7092 GCA_039025155.1 Deinococcota bacterium
CCGCGCTGGACGAGATGATGCCTTTAGGCATTATTCGGGATATAAGCGGATTTCGTATAAGGTATGATAAATCTAGTTATTGACAAGTAGCACATCGTATTTACATCTACACCCGCCTTTATGTCACTTGCTCTATATGTCATCACCTATAGTCCACAAGCTAGGTAATCATCCTCATGCAAAATATTCGCTTTTTAACCCCTGAGGCACGCTATCAATTTGACCGTTTAATAAATCAGCTCGAGGTTAGGCTCGAGCCACTCAGCAACTATGAATGCAAGTTGTTTACCTTACGCTTTGAAAGGCACTTTCAAAACCTTTTTGATGGCCTCAAACCCTTGTACGGCCGCCGTGGCGACTTCAATGATGTACTTACCCGCGTTGCTCAAACATTGATACAGGCTTATGTTAGCCGTCCAGATGACCTCAAAACCTTAGACATAGAACGCGATTTAACGCCAGATTGGTTTCAGCGTGAAACCATGATTGGCTATGTGTTTTATGTGGAACGTTTTGCCCATACCCTGGCAGGCATCGAAGATCACCTTGACTACCTGCAAGAACTCGGCATTACCTACGTTCACCTCATGTATTGTCTTAAGCCTCGTGAGGGTGAAAATGACGGCGGCTACGCCATTGAGGACTACCGCCAAGTTGACCCCAAGTTGGGTACAATTGACGACCTCGAGCACCTCTGCAGCCGTCTGCGTGAACGCGGTATCAGCGCTTGCGTTGACCTAGTGCTTAATCACTGTGCCAAAGACCATGTTTGGGCAAAGCGGGCCCTAGCTGGCGACACGCACTATCAAGACTATTTTTATATGTTTCCAGATAGGCGTATGCCTGACCGTTTTGAGGAGACCTTACCTGAGGTCTTCCCCAATTTTGCACCGGGTAACTTTAGCTACTATCCAGACATTGACCGCTGGGTGTGGACAACCTTCTACGAGTTTCAATGGGACCTCAACTGGACCAACCCCAACGTATTTTTAGAAGTTATTGATATTTTGCTTTACCTTGCTAACAAAGGCATTGAGGTTATGCGCTTAGATGCAGTGGCATTCATGTGGAAACGGCTAGGCACTAACTCCCAAAACCAGCCCGAAGTTCATGATATTTTGCAGGCCATTCGCAGTTGTTCTAAAATTGTTGCGCCGGCTGTTGCTCACAAAGCTGAGGCTATTGTCTCACCCGACGACCTCATTCACTATTTTGGCACGGGTAAGCGTTACGGTAAGGTGTCTAACATCGCCTATCACAACACCTTGATGGTGCAATTTTGGTCGTCACTGGCAAGCCGTGATACAACTCTCATGAAGCACACCATGCAGTCGTTTCCGCGCACGCCGTCTTCGATTGCGTGGGGAACCTATATTCGCTGTCACGATGACATCGGCTGGGCCATTACAGATGACGACGCGGACGCTGTTGGCTTAGACGCTTTTGCCCACCGCCACTTTTTATCCGAGTATTATTCAGGGCATTTCCCGGGTTCTCACAGTAAAGGTGAGCTGTTTCAGTACAACCCCATCACCCAAGACAGCCGTATTTCGGGCATGTTTGCGAGTTTGGTGGGGCTCGAGCAGGCCGCAGACAACCTCGACGCACGTGGTACAGCCTTAAGCATTGAACGCATGCTGTTAGGCTTTTCGCTCATGCTTGGCTTTGGCGGCATCCCGCTACTTTACATGGGCGACGAAATTGCCCTCTGCAATGATTACAGCTATCAAAACAACCCAGACACCGCCGGCGACAATCGCTGGCTACACCGCCCTTATATGAACTGGGGCAAAGCTTCTCAGCGGCATCAGCAAGGAAGTGTTGAATATCGTGTTTTTCAGGGTTTATTACGACTTATTCGCGCCCGCAAGCACACTCCCCAACTCCACTCGTACTATGAAACCATCACCCTAAGTGTTGATCATCCCGCTATTTTAGCCATGCGGCGCGCGCATCCTTTGGGTGTTTTACTAAGCCTTTACAACTTTACTGAAACCCACGTTAGTTTAGACGCCCATATTCTTACCGAAAATCAGCTCAGTCAACCTTTTGATCAAATTGAACAGCGTTTTATTGACATTAGTGATGGGCACATTCGGATGGGCCCCTACGCGCGTTTATGGCTTATTTAATAGCGTTTCCACGAGTAACTGCCCCAGGCAGTTGCGCGTGCGACCTAGGGGAGTAGAAATAAACCCACTCAGTGTGGGGGAACTGATCCTGGAACTGCTATAAGACCCGTTAATGAGCTGGGTGACAGCTCATGGCACAGTGTTAAGACGGCGTTTTGCTATAACTATCTGTATCAACACTCGAACTGCAACTTGCAACTCTGACTGAGGAGGATTTTATGAAATTACAACGTCTTGTGAGTACGCTCGTCATTCTTATGCTAACTGCTGCTTTGGCACAGCGTACCCCTCATTACCTCACGATTACAGCACCTCTGTTAGAAGCAGGTACAACCTATAGCGGCAGCCTTGATGAAACGGACGGACAAAATTTTAAAGATGGCTCGAGGATCGAGTTACTGCAAATTTTTGGCTTTGCCGGGGATATTGTTGAGCTTGAAATTATCTCTGAGTTTGACAGCTACTTAAGTATTTATGATGCCGACGGTGAGTTACTTATGTTCAATGACGACAGCAACGACGTTGATGCGTTTTTGTCACTCACACTACCTGAAACGAGCCGCTACCGCGTGATTGTCAGCGGCTACAGCGAGTTTGATGTTGGTGCGTATGACCTCATCTACACCAAGTTAGATGCCAGCACCATGCGCGATGGCGGGGCACTTGAACTCCCTGACCGCGTTTCAGGCATGCTTGATACCAGCGACGACTTTGATGGCGATCACTACTTTGACAGCTATGAGCTTACCCTTAGTGACTCTCAAGATGTTTTTTTAGAACTCAGCTCAACTATGTTTGATGCTTACATTTTTGTGATTGATGCTGATGACTACGTCATTGGTGAAAACGATGACGGTAGTTTTAGCACCGACTCCGAGCTTTTTTTGAGCCTCGAGCCGGGTACTTACGAGGTTGTTGTTAGCAGTTTTGGGTTTGAAGAAACAGGCCCTTATGAACTATTTGTGTCGGTCGAGTAAGCACTTGAATGATAATGCCAAATTCCTCAACATATGGCAGCAAACTCAGCTAGAATAATCTCACAAAGAGATAAAGTATGCATACATGATAATGCCACATTCACTAAAACAAATGTGACATTATTTTTTGCGATAAGGATTTATCTTAGCGTTTTTTCAAACACCTACTTGTTGAGTTGCACAATCCAGTCTTGAAAGCTTTGCAACCAATCACGAACAAATTTTTGTGTGCTTTCGTCAATGATGTGGTCGTCCCTAAGCTTTTTATCTAGCTGTGGAATCGCTAACGAGGGTCGTGCAAGTACATACATCCCCAAATGATTAAGTGAGGCACGTAAACTCTCTTGCCCTTTGGTTGCACCAAGCGATCCGGGCGACCCAGAGATAACCGTCGTTGGCTTTTTAGCAAGTAACCCTTTTTTGCGTGACGCCCAATCAACTGCGTTTTTAATCACACCGGACATGGCGCCGTTGTATTCAGGCGTTGCCCAAATAACACCATCAGCAGCCTCAATCTCTTGGTGAAACGCTTGGACGATATCTGGCATGCCTTGTACTTCAACATCACCATCGTAAATGGGCATTCCCTTGAGGTCAAACATAACAATCTCAACATCGGAAGGCGCAAGTTCCTGCAAGCTGCGAAGTAGCGCCCGGTGCAGTGACGCTTGACGCAGACTACCAGCAACAGCCAGCATTCGCAATTTTGTAGTATTTATCGTATCTGACATCAACAACATCCTTATCATCTTTCAAATGCACTAACGAGTTTTTAACGTTCATTGAATATAGAAGCATTGCCCGCAACTCCAAATGCGAGCTATGCGAGTCGAAACAGACCCACTCATACTGCACGACCAAGCTAAAGATAAAACAAACTCATCACTATATTTAATGTCTCAAGGCAATCTGCAACGTGCTTTCTTGAGATCGTCTTTATGGTGAAATCAGCTTGGTGATGCAATACGAAATCCGCTTATATCTCGAATAATGTCTAAAGGCATCCAACATGTCCAGCGCGGATTTCGTAGCTTATCTTACCCACTCTAGCAGGGGTTGATCCCTTCGGGAATCAACCGGATTTGGTATCAGTATGTGTGGGTTCATCCTAGAATTGCTATAGCCAGTTAATGATTGCAAACGAAACCCCCATCAGTGACAGATGGTCGTGATGGGGGTTAGATACATCAATAGGACTTAAAGTTAATTGTCTTCGTAGGTAATAAGTTCAATCAATGCTTCTTGGGCACTATCACCCCGGCGTAGTCCTAGGCGGTAAATCCGGGTATAGCCACCCGCATGGTCTTGCATGCTTGGGGCGATATCATCCATAAGACTGCGTACAATGTCTTTGTCATGAATTTCTTTGCTTACCAAACGGCGGGCGTGTAAGGTACCACCTTTAGCAGTCGTGATCAACTTTTCAACATAAGGTTGTAAGTTTTTAGCTTTGGTTAGGGTGGTTTTGATGCGCCCATGCTTGAACAGCGCACTGGCTTGGTTACGCATCATGGCAGTGCGGTGACTGCCGTGACGGTTGAGCTTACGCCCACGTGATAAGTGTCTCATGATAGTATCTCCTAGCTATCTCGTAATGCCAAATTGTGAGCGGCTAGGCGATCTTTGATTTCTTCAAGAGACTTGTCACCAACGCCACCAACTTTTTTGAGGTCTTTTTCAGAAAGGGCAAGTAGCGCATTGACTGAATCAATGCCTTCTTCTTGCAGGGAGTGCAATACGCGGCTCGAGAGGTCTAAGTTCTCGAGGTTCATCTGAACTTCGTCGCCAACTTGCACAACTGTAGATTCTTTGGTCTTCACACCCGGAATCACCATGGGCGTACTTTCATTAATGACAACTTCAGGAGCGCTGCTAAAAACATTAAGCTGCCCCCGCAAAATGTCAACAGCCCGGTCAAGGGCATCTTGTGGTGATACACTGCCGTCTGTCCAGACCCTTAGCACCAATCTATCAAGGTCTGTTTTCTGCCCTACGCGGGTATCTTCAACGCGGTAAGCAACACGCCTAACGGGTGTAAACACCGCATCTACCGGAATCGAGTTGATGCGGTCTTTGGTTGCGTGAACTTCGGCTGGAATATACCCTACGTTAGTTTCAACGCGCACCTCGAGCACAAGCCGTGTGTCTTTAGTGAGTGTGGCGATATGAAGGTCTGGATTAATAATTTCCGCATCCATTGACGACTCAAAATCTTGAGCGGTAACAGCACCAGCTTTTTCGCGCCGTAAGGTGAGCGTCACAGGTTCTTCGATATGCAGTTTAACCACAAGTTCTTTGAGGTTAAGAATAATCTGCATCACGTCTTCTTTAACGCCCTCAATGGTCGAAAACTCGTGTAAAACGTCTTCAATATAGACACTTGTCACGGCTGTACCGGGGATAGACGATAACAAAATGCGCCGCAACGGGTTACCTAGCGTTACCCCATAGCCACGCGGCAAGGGTTCAACAATAAACTCACCGTATTGGTCGGTGACATTGGCTATAAATTCTGGTTGAATTTGCACAGATGACCTCGTTACCTCGAGTAATACTCAATCACTTGCAGAACGTTCACTGGCACCATGATATCTTCTGGTGAGGGCAAACGCTCAAACTTACCCATTAGTGTTTCTGGGTTAAATGTCAGCCAAATAGGTAATTTGGCTTTGCGACGTTCTTCAACGTTTTCTTTGATAAAAGGAATATCGCGGCTTTTGGGACCCACTGAAATTTCATCACCGGGTTTAACACGATAAGACGGAATATCTACCCCTTGACCGTTCACAAAAATATGGCCATGAGCCACAAATTGACGCGCTTGACGGCGTGTCTTAGCAATGGTCAGACGGAATACAACATTGTCTAAGCGGGACTCCAAAAGCTGTAAAAAGACTTGCCCTGTAGCACCTTCACGGCGTACAGCATCTTCAAATAATTTACGGAATTGTTTTTCACTCATGTTATAAATGAGACGTAGTTTTTGTTTTTCGCGCAAGCGCACCGAATAGTCACTAGCTTTGCCACGACGGCGGCGCTGCCCATGCTGACCCGGTGGGTAGGGGTGGCGCTCCATATAGCGCTGCGCTTTAGCAGTTTCAACGAGGTTGACGCCTTCACGGCGGCATAATTTTACGACTGGTCCGCGGTAACGACCCATAATCTTAATCTCCTTCTTCTCTTGGTAATGACAACATCAGCAAGAGGGGTAGAGCACCTGATGTTGTTAGCAGGCAACTCTGCTTTAGCTCGATCGGGTCTCGAGCAAAGCCGACGAAACGTTAAATTTGTAGCGTTAGCCGTTAGTTTTGAACTAGCTTACGCTCACCAAGCCTAACAAGTACCACTTATCTCTGTTGATGGCTCAACACTGACACATATCCTTACACTTAATAGAAAATATGTGTGGCATTCCTACAAATAACCTTCTACAAATAACCGTCACAATCAATTAGATAGACATGCGACCTAGTAGACATCAACTAACTTAGCGTGGTTCAACACGGCATGCAAATTTATGAATGGCAGCAACAGCTTAAAGTTCAAATCTAGCTACTTATTGGAGCACTTGCACTCAACATTAGCACTGTATAGCAGTTACACGTGATGTTGGTACAGTCAGTATCGCTAAAATTAGGGCCAGTAAAATCATCTAACTCTGTGATGTATCAATTTATCGCGTGATTGCTATGTAGTGTTGGTAATACACTATTAGCGTAAAAAGCAAGGGGAATCATGTGACATCAAGCAGATGATGCTAGCACTGACACAGCCATTTATTACATGCGTTTGCGTTTACGTGGGCGGCAACCGTTGTGCGGTACGGGGGTATCATCAATAATTGAACGCACATTAACACCCGTTGCTTGAATTGAACGAATCGCCTGTTCACGCCCTGAACCCGTACCCCGAATGACAATGTCCAATTGACTGATGCCAAAATTTTGGGCTTTGCGGGTTGCATCTGCAGCAGCTAGCTGCGC
>JBCCOX010000245.1:0-7084 GCA_039025155.1 Deinococcota bacterium
CACTTTGAGCAACTTAAAAAGTACGGCGAGCGTTTAGCTGAGTTAGTGACAGGCTTGTACGGCGAAACCAGCATAGATATTCGTGGTCCAGGGCAAGCCTTACACCTTGGCGCAGCGCCTGCAACCTTAGAACCGGCAAGCTCAGACAGGTCGGTACAACCAAAAAAGATATAGCGGCCCGCGCCGCAGGATCAACAGCAAGCGGTGTACATGACAAAGATCATCGTAATGAGGTTGCTCGAGCCACATCATCTAACCACCTAGCCTCAACATCAATCGAGGCGGCATTACCTGAAACGGCATCACCTGAAGCACTGTCATCTGAGTCGCCATCACCTGAACAAGCATCATTTGAGACAGCATCACCTGAAATACCATCACCTGAAATACCATCACCTAAAACAGCATCAGCCGAGACATCCGAGACAGCATCACCTAAACCCGCATCACCTGAGCTAAACAGTGATGTGTCAGCGGCACAAACCTCACAACACAACTCTGAATCTGCTGAGGCAGATGTCACCCCTGTAAGCAGTCCCAGCGCCCAAGTTGAACCGCAAGCTGCGGCGTCATCAGCTTATTACGATGAAGAATTACCGCCAGACTTTTGGAACCGGGAAGGCACACCCGTTAATGAAGGGCAAAGTATTCCGCTAGACGGCGCGGGGTATGAAGCAGCAGAAGCTTTGCCAAGCGGTCTAGCAAGTGCGTCTACCAGCGCAGATGATCCAAGCCACGCGCTGCGCAGTAACCCAACCTACGTCACTATGACCGAGCTATTTCCGGGCAAAATTGTTGCCTGGCATGACGATAAACAAGAAGCTGACCCAACCACCTCAGCTAACGATCCTGACCTAGTAGCTGACCCTGATGAGGTAACCGAGTTAGCGGATGATGATGACTAGCCAGTACAGACAATCACAACGCGCCAAACGCTGATAACGCGGTAGAGTATAAAGATAAAGGTCGTTTACACAGCAATGCCAAAAACAGTTCACATCAAAGACAGTTAACATCAAGGAGTTAGCCCCATGAACATGCAAAAACTGATGAAAGAAGCCCAAAAAGCCCAGCGCAAAATGGCCGAGATTCAAGAGCGCCTAGCAGATATGACCGTCGAAGGAACCGCTGGTGGCGGTATGGTCACAGCCACTGCTACGGGTGACGGCAACATTAGCGCGGTGAAAATTGACCCCAGCGTGGTAGATGCGGATGAAATTGAGTTGCTCGAGGATCTCGTCATGGCAGCCGTGAACGAAGCCCAGCGCAACGCCAAAGAACTGCAAGAGCGCGAACTGGGTTCCGTGATGGGCGGTATGGGCGGTCTTGGCGGCCTCGGTGGAATGTTCTAAGCCGAGCACGTGAAGTACCCTCAAGCCCTTATTGAACTCATTCGTGAGTTGGGTAAACTCCCCGGCGTGGGCCCCAAAAGTGCCCAGCGTCTTGCGTTTTACTTGTTTAATTCGCCAGATGACGATGTGGAAACGCTAGCAAAGGCGCTGCTAGCTGCCAAGTCCAACCTCAAATATTGTCCAACTTGTTTCAACATTACCGACAGTGATAACGAGGTTTGTGGGATTTGCTCTGGCGTACAGCGCAACCAAAAAATTATCTGCGTGGTCGAACAGCCAGCAGATGTGCTCGCTATTGAGCGTTCAGGTGAGTACAACGGGCTCTACCACGTGCTACAAGGTGCGCTGAGTCCTATGAACGGTGTGGGACCCGACCAACTTACCGTAAACGCACTTATGGCGCGCATTGAATCTATTGATGAAGTGGTGTTAGCGACATCTACCACTGTTGAGGGTGAGGCTACGGCCATGTACCTTGCCAAGTTACTGACTGAGCAAGAGAAGTTAACGTCCCGCATTGCCTATGGACTCCCTGTGGGGGGTGACCTCGAGTACGCCGATGAGGTGACATTGGGGCGGGCGATTGCCAATCGGCGGGCGCTTTAGCATTCAGTTTTTAGCTCCAAATTTTCGATTAAAGGTGATATTTTTATCAAATATTAATTTCATATTGGCTTTGATCCGTTTAGACACTAGAAAACCGTAATTTGGATACTTGATGCAGTGACATCGCCTTCACCAAAAACATAACGAATTTCATAATTTCCTGCTGTATCAGGTGCCGACAAGAAGTCACTGCCCATTTTGCTTGAAGGATAAAAGAAATCTCTATAGGTTCCTTGTCGAGAACCCGCCGGAACGATAGTAATGTAATCACCTGAAGCATTGGGACCAGTGAAGTTGACAACAAATTCTGTACCCGCTGAAACAGTATCTGGTGCTTCTAAAGTAACAACAGGTGGCGTCACTGTGATAGATCGACGTGCAATCGTCACGTCATCTTCATCAATGATGTAGCGAATCTCGTATTCGCCAGCAGTAGGTGCTGCAGTGAGCGTACCTTTGCCAGACGTACTTGAAGGATAAAAAAAGCTTCGACTGTCATAACTACCTTCTGGAGCATCTACTGGAACCATAGTAATGTAATCACCTGAAGCATTGGGACCAGTGTAGTCTATTAGAAAACTCTCTCCACCCTCAATGCTACTGGGTGCACTCAATGTAGCCTGTTCAGAAGTCTTAACCTGCACAGTTATACTTTCGCTAACACTGCCAGCTTCATTACTAGCCGTCAAGGTATAGGTTGTAGAACTTACTGGAGTAATCGTTATTTCATCTAAGGTTGATACATTACCGACATTCGGGGAAATATCTAAATCAGCAGGAATATTTTTTGCGATTATCCATACCAAAGTAGTACTTTGTCCTGCTTCCAAAATACTTGGTGTTGCTACAAATGTGTCTATGACAGGTGCATCATTCATAATATTATCATTGACAGCAACATTATCAACAATATAGAGATTAATGGTTGATGGACTACCAAGAGTATAGTTAGAATCACCAACAAGTTCAAAAGTTAAGATCTCTTGAGATTCAACCACTCCATCGTCTAGCGCTGCCACCTCAAAGCTTTTCTGTGCTTGCCCTGCTAAAAACGCAATGCTGTATAAGTTGTTATTACGTGTAGCACCTGTGATTTCCACCTCTCGCAATGATGCTGTTACGTTACTAGCTAACTGAAACTTTACTGTAAGAGGTATTTGTATGTTACCAGTACGCTCGAGAGTTACTGTTCGAGTACTACTGCCTTCAATAAGTTCATCTACATTTAATTTTACAAAACGTATATTAGCATTTCTTGGAGGGATTACTATTACGTTAGAAGGAATAAAAGAACTTATAATTGTCCAAATTACTCCAATTATCGTAAAAATTAGTGTAATCACGGCAATTCGATGACCTAATGATGAAGACTGTTGACCATTAACTTTGGACACAATATTTCTCCCGAAAGATATAACTAATTATATCAAACGGACTTAGATACAGCCGACAACTTGACACGTAAAATTTTTAGCTAAAAAAAGTATCGTACCCCTACCGACCCCACCACCGTCACAGGTTCTGGCCCAATCAACGTGGTGATGCTGGCGGTGAACTGATCTTCAAACCCAAGGTTACTGTAGATAACACTCGCTTGCCCCCTGGTTGCGTCATCATCAAAAAAAGTTGCCCCGCTGACCGTTAAACTGTGTTCGTTGTCAATCACCCAGTCAAGCTGTCCAAGAACGGCCGGGCGTGGGTCAGTTGCTGTGGTGTTACCGCTACCATCATCTGCACCATCAAACTTCACACTGCCCAAGCCGGGGACAAGGTAGGCGAGTTCAATCGTCCAACTGCCAAACGCAGGATTACCTATTGCCCCAAAACTGGCGCGTAGGTCGCTGCTTTCTAGCAACCACCAGACTTCGCCGTAGACCACAATGTCTTCAAGTATCCAGACACCTTCCAACACACCGCTACCACCTGCGCCAAGAATTGGCTCACCTGCGTAGACGCCAAACGCTTCTAATTCAAAATCGCCAAAACTGCGCCGGGCGCTCGCAAAGCCGCCAAGCTCATCACTGCTGCCATCATAAAGACCGTCATAAAAAAGGCCGCCGCGCAGTCGCCAGTCGCCAGTAAAGTAACTTGTTCGTGCACCTAGTAAACCGCGCCGCAAGCTGCCTTCTAGAATGGGCTCGAGGTTGAGGGGTACACTAAGCCGCGCGTATTCCAAAGGGAGGCGCTCGAGCCCAGCACTCACATCAAACGCACCAAGGGTTGTAAGCCCGTAAACCTCCGTTAACCCCAAATGCGCCCGCACAAACTCTTGTTCTGTTGTACCGTCTTGATTAGTAGCTTCAGCATTAGAAAACACCAACCGTGGCGCAGTCACCGCTGTGAGTTGCACATCACCTGAGCCGTAATCAAGACGGCTATCTAACTCTAAACGCCCATCTAGGGTCCAAGCTTGTTGTTGCAAGTCGCGGTTAAGCACAGTTTCAAACTGCGCGCCAAGTTCACCACGGTAGTTAATGCCCAGTGCGTCCAGAGCATCTACCAGAGGGTTTTGTGCGTTGGAGAAACTTACTAAGAGCATCAACAGCAAGATTTTGAAAAGATAGTTGCGTATCATGAGCTTGCCTGTCTTTCTTCACAGTCAAAATGATGAGACCAACGCATTGGGTAACATCGTCGGATGAACACATTGGTCTCAAATTCTAAAATTCAAGTTAGTGTGGGGGAGGTTTAAGCCGCCCCACTAGCCACGAGTTCAGGCTCACGTTGGGGGCTATCTTCACCGACAATTTTGCCGTCCTCAACGCGGGCAATGCGCTTGACATGAGCGAGCAAGCGGGGGTCGTGGGTGCTGAACAAGAAAGTCACGCCTTGTTGCTCGTTGAGGCGTTTCATGTGTTCAATAAGCGCAAGACCTGTGGTGCTGTCGAGGTTGGCGGTGGGTTCATCTGCCAGAATGACGCTGGGGTTAGAGGCCAGCGCGCGGGCCACGGCCACACGTTGCTGCTGCCCACCCGAAAGTTGATTGGGGCGGCGGCTGGCGTACTGGTCCATGTCCAGCACGGTAAGGGCTTCCATCGCTCTAGCTTCGCGTTCTTTTTTGGGAACACCTTGGAGTTCCAAAACAAACGCAGCGTTCTCGAGCGCGCTAAGTACCGGAATAAGGTTGTAAGCTTGAAAGACAAAGCCAAAATTGGCAAGCCGTAAGTTAGCAAGTTGAGCGATGCTGAGGGTATCAATGCGCTCACCCTCCAAATAAACTTCGCCTTTGCTAGGTTTGTCTAGCCCGGCAAGGAGGTGGAGCAGGGTGCTTTTACCACTGCCAGAAGGTCCAGCGACGGCCGTAAATTCACCCTCGGTAACGTCTAGGTCAACCCCGCGTAAGGCGTAGGTTTCAACCTCACCAACGCGGTAGGTTTTCTCGAGCTGCTTGGCTTGTAACAACACTGACATGATACATGTCCTCTCAAAATTAAAGTGACTAAGCTGCGCTAAACCGCATGGCTTCAACGGGTTCCAAGCGGGCAGCAGTGAATGCTGGAAACAGGGCGGCTAAAATACCAGTGAGTACCGTAAACACCACAGTTAAGACAATTTGATCTGGGCTAATAGATGCGTATAAGGTCGCGGGTAGCCCGTACTCCACGAACAGTTCTTCCATACCGGGGAAGCTAAAGCCTTGGGCCATGCGCCACAGCGAGACCATACCCAACACACCGCCCACGCTTGCCCCAACTGCACAAATAAACAAACTTTCACCGAGCATCATGCGGACGACATTACGGCGTTTAGTACCTAGGGCAATCATCACACCAAACTCTTTGATGCGTTCCATCACGCTTAAGTAAACGGTGTTCATCACCAAAAGCCCGGCCAGTACAAAAAATAGTCCCGTAATTACGGTGGTGATGCCCTCAGAACTAGCGAGATAACTGGAGATACTTGGGTCAACTTCGCGCCACAGTTCAACCTCGAGCGCGTCCACCTCCACACCTGCCTCAGCTAAAGCGCCTACAAGCTGGTCGCGCGCAGCGCCAAGCACGGGGTCGTCCACAAAGCGGCGCAAGTTGGGAAAGTAAAGTTCAACCCGGCTGGCGTCTTCCGGCGCGCCCACGTCTTGGGCGGCTAGCAGCGAACTCACCGCGAAGGTTTCAGCACCTGCAATGTTCAAAAGTCCAGTCACCGTGAACGCAGCCGCGCCGTAACCTTCTGTGCCGGGCGCGTACATGTAGACGGTGTCACCCAAGTCAACGCCTAATGCGGTGGCAAGTTTGTTACCTAGGGCGATGCTCTCTAGATCGCCGGGAGTGGGTAAATTTCCTGCCTCGAGGTATTCCTCAGCGTAGCGTTCGCGGCCGCTGTCCGTTTGGTCAATACCTTGGAGTACGATGCCCCTCGAGCGGCCATCACCTTCTAGCAGTCCGGGGACTTCAAGGGCCGTACTCACCTGTAAATCCTGAATGAGTTCTGTATCAATGTCACTGTTGAGGCTGGTCACAGCACTACTGATCTGTTCGGTTAAGCTGGCGACACCATCTATCAAAAGATCGTCAAAGTCATGAATATCGCGGTAGCCCGCCACGCGCAGTTGAATATGCCCGGCATTTTGGCTGATGCTTTGATACATACCATTTTGCGACGCCCCCACCATGCCAAAGTAAATCAAGGTGAGGTAAACCACCACGCCGACCGCAAACGCAGTCAGCAAACTGCGCCACTTTTTGCGCCAAATGTTACGCCATGCGAGCAGCCACATCAGTTACAACCCCGTTCTAGCGCGCGTTCACTAAAACAACTGTCAGGAATATCAGCATCAAACAGAAGGTTGTCGTAGTTGAGCGTGGTGGACTCGCCTTCTTCAAGTAGGTTGCTAATCTCTAATACTTGCGGGAATGGGAGGCCGTCCGGGGTAAGCATGTAGTCACCTAAGTTAATGCGCCGTACAGCCGTCTCGCGTTGGTCGTAGTAGAGGTACTCGAGGGGCGCAAAGTCTGCTTTACGCCCAATCATGACCACCTTGCCGTAAGGTGTGGGTGCGTTGGGCATAGGAATCAGCGTGAGTTCAAAGGTATCCGCATCTTGGTTACTAATTTCAGCCGTGTAGTCGTCTTCCATATCGCGCCCAGCGATGTCGTTGTAGTTGAGGTCAGAGCCTAAAAAACTGTCGC
>JBCCOX010000246.1:0-7080 GCA_039025155.1 Deinococcota bacterium
GCCGGATGCAATTACAGGCACATCTACGGTGCGTGCTACTGCTTTGGTCGCCTCAATATCGTAGCCAGTGTTCATCCCATCGCCGTCTATGCTGTTGAGGACAATCTCACCTGCACCAAGTTCTTGACCGCGTTCAGCCCAGGCCAGTAAATCTAGCCCAGTGTTGCGGCGACCGCCGGACACATACACATCCCAGCCGCTAGCATCTTCACGGCGTTTGGCATCAATCGAAAGTACAACTGCTTGCGCACCGTAGTGATCGGCGGCTTGACGTACAATCTCAGGGTCATTCACCGCACCTGAATTGATAGAGACCTTGTCTGCCCCTGCCAAAAATAGGGTGCGGAAATCAGCTAGGGTTTTGACGCCGCCGCCAACAGTGAGCGGCATAAAACACTGTTCAGCACTGCGCGAAATCACCTCCAACATAGCTGCGCGCCCTTCACTCGTAGCTGTGATGTCGTAAAAGACAAGTTCATCGGCACCTTGGGCGTTGTAGCGCAGGGCTAGGGCAACGGGATCGCCAACATCGGTCAATTCGCCGTCTTCTGCCCGCCCAAATTGCTGGCCGCGTGTGGTGCGCCCGTTGTGAACATCTAAACAAGGAATGATGCGTTTAGCTAGCATGGGATGACTACCTCCAAGATGAGTTTAGGTGTAGATATTGGCGAGTGGAGGCATCATCTAAGAAAGCCTCCGTGTAAGAAAGCCTCCGTGCAGGCATTTAGCATACCGTTTAGCGTTGCATACACCAATCATGCACTTAAATATGCATGTTGTTGGCTCGAGCCACACCTCAATCTCCCAGTAAATCTCGCAACATCCGGTAAACTAGCTAGGTGAGCCGCTATACAACCTCTCTTGTTGATGCAACGATGACCGAATTGGCTGGCTACCTCAACCAAGCGTTTGAGGGCTATGTCATCCCCTTTCAGTTCACAGCCGCAAGCGCAGCTAACCTCTTTTTGCAAGATGGCATTAGTTTATCTGCCAGTCGTTTGATGTTTGAACGTGACAGGTTTGTGGGCTTGGGGCTCATGTCGCGGCGGGGTCAAGCAAGCCGCATGGCCGCGCTGGCGATTGTACCCGCTGCGCGCGGGCAAGGTTTGGGCAAGTATCTTGTGGATGTGCTTACCCAAGCTGCTCGAGACCGAGCTGACACAAAGATGTGGCTCGAGGTCATCAGCCAAAACACGGCAGCGGTGACCTTGTATAAACGTGCTGGGTTTAACGTCCAGCGCAAACTTGTGGGATTTTCGGTGAGTAAGCCTGTGGGGAATTTGGCTGATGCGCCTTTAGAGCGTGTTAATCCGCTCGAGGTCGCTAGAAGCATCATCAGCCACATGCCACTAGATTATCCGTGGCAACTTTCCGGTGAAAGCTTGATTCATGTCTCTGCTGAACACCAAGCGTGGCGCTGCGGCCCGGCAGCAGCAATCATAAGTAACCCAGCGCAAGACAGCATCTTTATTCGCGGGCTTGTCACCGAACAGGCTGAGCAGCGGCGCGGTCAGGCAAGCCGCTTACTCCGCGCGCTGTTTGCCCAGTTTCCAGACAAGACATGGAAAGTCTCGATTATTGTGCCAGAGCAGCTAGCTGGTTTATTTCACAAACTAGGCATGACAGACGAAAGCCTTAGCCAAGCACAAATGATGAAAGCCTTGGTCTGATGGCGGCAAATACCAGTATTACTGCCATACCCGGTATTCAAGTTGGCCATTGGGAAGGAGACGGCACAGGTTGCACGGTGGTGCTTTGCCCGCCGGAAGGCTGTATTGCCTCTGGTTCGGTGCGGGGCGGCGCACCGGGTACGCGCGAGACGGCCTTGCTCGAGCCGGCCAAAACCATTGAACGCATTCACGCCATTACCTTAACCGGGGGGAGCGCGTTTGGCTTAGCCAGCGCCCACGGCGTGATGCGCTACTTAGCAGAACGCGGTCGCGGCTTCAAAACCCCGCACGCAACTATCCCCATTGTGCCGGCTGCTGCCATTTACGACCTTAGCATTGCCAAAGAAACGCCCGCTGAAAACGCTGGTTATCAAGCTGCCCAGCAAGCCTCATCTGACCCTATTCAAAACGGGCTGGTTGGTGCTGGTCGCGGTGCGTCTTGCGGGAAGTACTTAGCTGCAGGAAAACCTAGTCGAGGCGGTTTAGGAAGCGCACTTGTTCACGTAGGTGAAGCACTCGTTAGCGCGCTTTGTGTGGCAAATCCATTGGGTGACATTGTTGACCCGCACAGTGGTGAGGTCGTCGCCGGAGCTTGCACAGAGGACGGTCAAGCAGTTAGCAGCCCGCGCCACAGTCAGCTTGCTCAGCTAGCTTTTGGCGGCAACACCACGCTGGTTGTGGTTGCTACCAACGCCCAGCTTTCCAAACGAGACGCTCATATACTGGCAGACAGTGCCCACGTGGGCATTGCCCATGTGACCTACCCGTCTCACACGCCCCACGACGGCGATACTTGCTTTGTACTGGGTACAGGTAACGCCCCCGCCGTGCCATCTTTAGCACTTAGCGTGGCCGTGCAAGAAGTTGTGTCTGAGGCTATTTTAAATGCCGCTCGAGCAGCCAATGCCTAAGCTGGGGGTGAGCCGTTCTCAGCAAGGCTGGGTAATGATACCGGTTCCGATTAAACACTTTGTAAACCCCTACGGGCTTTATACCGTTTCCACCTACACCGGTTGCTGTTTCTACACCTTCTAGGTGGGTTAATTCGTTAACGAATTAACCGGAAAGAGTCTAATATCATCTCTTGCAAAATGGTAACAAGCCGTTTAGGCTTGAAGGTAATTTGTGACCTACGACGCTATTAAACACGAACTTCATATGCGGGGGACTCAGGCACTTGCGCGCTTGAGTCATCATGTGATTCGTGACATCAGTCATGTATTTAATGACCAAGCAGAGCTAGAACGTTATGTGGCTGCGGTCAATATTTGTACGCGCGCGTTAAATATTGTTGAACAGGCAAAGCTAGACATGCAGTGGCGAGCTGTCAATGTGCGCGATTGGGTGCTTATTTTAGAGTACGGCTCGAGCGCAGCAGACCTCCTTGTACAAGGCTACTGGGCATCACTTTTAGCCACCTCTGTGATACGCAAGTTTAGCCGCTACCACTCGCCTGTTCATGTTGATGCCATGGCAGCATTGACCCTAGCAAGCATGGACGGGCTTAGCTACTTACACCAAGCTTGTCTCGAGCAAGCGGTCACTTCTGACATGCCTGTACCCGTTCAGGCAAGTTGCGTTTGCACGCATTTAAACATGGCACTAGACGAATGCAAACCCGTCTTGCGCCAGCTTTACGACCTCAACCTTGTCGAGCGCGTTGTTGATGACGACGCCCGTGGCGCAGTGCGGCAACTTGTACTCACCCCAGAAGGGGCAGGACTTGCAAAACGCTTACACTTTGGTTGCGCTCAAGGTGTTGGTGATACGACAGTGCTTCTACCTATGTCTTCAACAACACCCGAAGCCCAGCACGATTAACTCACTGGCAACATTTGCTCAAGACATTTAACTTGCTGAAGGCAGGTGTTGAGCTAGCAGAAACGCATCGTGATAGGCTGAGTTATGGACGCAAAACTAGCTGGGCTTAGCTACTATCCCATCAAATCAGCGGCTGGGATTCATGTTAACGAGGCTGTGCTCGAGCCACGTGGTCTCCGGTACGACCGCCGCTGGCTAGTTGTAGACGATGCTGGCATGTTCATCACCCAGCGCACCGTGCCCAAGTTAGCGCTGCTCAAACCTGTGCTAGACGGGCATCACCTGACGCTTCAAGCACACCATAAAACGCCCTTGACATTACCCTTGACACCGCCGACACCGCCGACACCGCCCTTAACATCGCCACAAACCTCACCTGAACACAGCGAGCACATGACCGTCACCATTTGGAATGACACTGTACCTGCCCGTCTTGTAAGTGCTGAAGCAGATGCTTGGCTAAGTGAGTTTCTTGAAACTCCCGTGCGCTTAGTGGCTATGCCAGAGGAAAGTCTGCGCCCCATAGACCCCGACTACGCCCAAACAGACGCCCACAACATTGTGAGTTTTGCAGATGGCTTCGCTGTGCTGGTGATTAGCGAGGCGTCGCTAACTGACCTCAACAGCCGTTTAGCTGAAGACTTGCCGATGAACCGCTTTCGGCCAAATTTAGTGGTTCGTGGCGTGCCTGCCTATGCAGAAGATAGGTGGACAACCATGCACATTGGCGAGGCTATCTTGCGTGTTGTGAAACCCTGTGTGCGCTGTGTTGTGACCACTACAAATCAAACAACCCTAGAGCGAGGCCGTGAACCCCTCAAAACACTTGCCAGCTACAGACGCGCGCTGGGTGGGGTCATCTTTGGGCAAAATGCTGTTGTGGTGAAACCGGGCAAGCTCGAGCTTGGCATGCCTATTACCCTAAGTGGATGAAGCTCATCCTCGGAGGGTGTAGAAAACTGGGTTAGTAACCTAGCACTGTCAAGTGAAGCAGCTTCCTCGAGGCTCACCGCTTGTTTAGATAATAACTAAATGCGTCAGCTCGAGCCCAACCTCAATCTTGTACCTGCAAACATCACCTACAACGCTGCCCATAACATTGCCCACAAGAGTGCATTCAACGTTCATACAACGTGAATAGTAAGTGAATTAACCGTGAGAAAACTCGCGCGCCTGTGTTACACTACATTCAATGAAGTCGTTTGCTGTGGTTTTAGTTTTGCTTGTAAGTGGCCAACTTGCTGCCGTTGGTTTGGCCCAAAACACTGAAGCGGGGGCTGATCTTATTGGGGTTGGTGCCAGTTCTGTACGCGGCCTGTACGAGCGCATGTTTGAAGTCTATGACCAAGAACGTAATGTCCGTGTGAACTACAGCCCAGACGGTTCTGGCGCAGGGCGGCGTGAAACACTTGCTCAAAACGTGGACTTTGGCACAAGTGATGCGTTTTTAAGTGATAGCCAACTTGATAGCGTGCCTATTGATCCGAACACAGGTGAACCTAACCTCATCTTGCACATTCCAGTAGCCGTTTTGAACGTGGTACCTGCTTACAACTTTGCACCTATCTTTGAAACCCCAACCGAGGTGCGCTTTAGCGGCCCGGTGCTAGCAGATATTTTTTTGGGCAATATTATTCGGTGGAACGACCCTGCGCTGCAAAGCTTGAACCCCAGTGTGCTCATGCCAGATTTACCCATTACGGTTGTGACCAGAGCTGACAGCTCAGGAACAACTAGCATTTTTGTGGATTACCTTGCCAAGGTGTCTGACCAGTGGGCGCGTGACATCAGCCAAGGTCCGCAGTCCAGTGTGGACTGGCCCGCCGGGTTTGGCGGTCAAGGCAGCAGTGAGGTCGCTGAAATTGTGGAAGCCACACCCGGTGCCATTACCTATGTTTCACTCGACTTTGCAGCCAGTCGGGGGCTTGGCGTTGGGGTGATGCAAAACAGCACGGGTAACTTTGTGCGGGCAGATGCTGAGTCTCTAGCTGAAGCAGCAAATATTCCCCTACCAGACGATTTGCGCGCTGCTTTTACCAACACCAGTGCGCCCGGCGGATGGCCTATTGCAGGTTTTACTTGGCTGCTACTTTACCAAAACCAAGATTATCAAGGGCGTGTTGCGGCGCGCGCACAAGCCAGCCTTGATTTAGTCCGCTGGATGATCACTGACGGTCAGCAATTTCAAGACGAATTTGGCAACGGGCGCATTACTGGCACTACCAGAGAAGCTGCCCTGCAACTCCTCGACACCGTCGTGTACGGTGACCAAGCACTTCGTTAAAGGCACGCACTTCTTTAAAAGCACGCACTCCGTTAAAGCCCTACAAATTTAACTTACAGAAAGCAAATTGCAGAAAGCGAGCTGTCATGGCGGTACTTCAAATCAACTTTGACCCTGTGACCTTAGCAAGCGTGTTGCGGTATGTGGCAACTGCGTCTGCTAGTGGGCGTTTGCGGGTGAAAGCTGCTGCTGGCGATGAAGCCGAGGTCTACCTCGAGCGCGGCAAGGTGGTCTTTCATGACCTGCCCGAAAGCGGTGTTGCCGGCATGGAACACCTGCTGACGTGGCAGCGTGGCATTTTGCGCTTTGACGAAGGCGTCAGCCCGCCCCGCAAAGCCTTGCGGCTATTTTTAGACAACGTGCTACCCCCCGAAGAAGACAGCGCTACTATGAGTCCCGATGTGTCTACGCTGGGTGTACATTTGCGGCCGTCCTCGGTGCTGGTGCTCGAGCCCAACCTCAACGCGCAAGACCCAAACCCCAATCTAGACAGCTTATCTGTGCAGTTGTTAATGTCTTTTGATGGTTCGCGCAACTTACGCGATGTTGTTTCTTTGGTGGGGTTACCGCTCGAGACCGTCATTTCTGCCTCGAGGCTGCTCTTAGCTAAGTCCATTATGCAAGTAGTTGAGGGTGACACGCCAAGCACTTCCCCAGCGAGTCAAGCTCCAAGCGAACGCCCGCCCTCAGTACGACAGCAACCAGCCCAACAGCAACCAGCCCAACAGCAGCCAGCCCAACGGCAGCCAGCACCTCAACGCCAAGCTCCCCAGCGACCCCAACAACAATCACGACCAACGCGACCACCAACCCAGTCACCAGCCCAATCAAGTACTAGCACACCAGCAACACAGCAACCAGCAGCCAGCCAAGCTGATGCTGGTGCAGACAACCTTGCTGACTTTGCCAGAGGCCTCACCAAAGGCACGTCTACATCGTCTCAAGTACCTAGTCCTGCTGTTAACTACATAAACCCTAACTTTTTAGATGAATTTTCAGAACTCGCTGTCGAAAAATTAGGTCCCGTTGCCAGCATGTTAGTTGAAGACGTACTTGCCGACCTAAACGCTAGCCCTAGTACCTTAACCGCCAACCACGTCGAGCAACTCGTAGACGAAGTTGAAGCCAACATTACTCGGCAAGATTGGCAAGAAGAATTTCGTAATGGCGTTGACGCCCTGCGCGCCAACTACGGTATTCCCCGTTAAGAGGCATGCCTTACCGAAGGCATCACGTGATGTCATTTAAACTAGCTTTAATTAACTGTAGAAAGACCGTTAAAAGTAGCTAATATAGATATAATAC
>JBCCOX010000247.1:0-7075 GCA_039025155.1 Deinococcota bacterium
ATGGTGGTGTTTAGCATGATGCATGCGGTTCCAGGTGGCCCTTTTGATGAAACTGAAGGACGTTTGCCGCCGGCTGCCAAAGAAAACATCCTCCGCAAATACGGCCTCGACAAACCCGTCTGGCGGCAGTACTTAAACTATATGGGTAGCGCCTTACAGGGCGATTTTGGTATTCCCTATCAACAACCCAACACAACCGTGACCGCGCTCATTAGTAAAACCTGGTTAGTAACCTTGCAAGTTGGCTTGGTAACCATTGCTGTGGCGTTTAGTTTAGGGATTCTAGCGGGTGTGTTTGCCGCGCATCATCAAAATTCTTGGGTGGATAATTTACTCACCTTTACGGCAACCCTCGGCGTCACAATCCCTAACTTTGTGATCGCCATGTGGCTCATTTTATTTTTTGCAGTCGCCCGCCAGTGGTTACCGATGGGCGGCTGGGGCAGTACAAACTGCTTAGTCGGTAGTTTTTTGTGTGCCGATTGGGTGTTACCGGTGATTGCTTACGCGCTGGCACCGATGGCCCTTGTGGCAAGGTATACGCGCTCGAGCATCGTCGATGTTAAACGTGCTGACTTTGTACGTACAGCTGTCGCCAAAGGTGTTAGCCGCGACCGCGTCATGATGAAACATATTTTTCGCAACGCGCAAATTCCTATGGTGACAGCCCTTGGGGCCGAAATCCCTAATTTGATTACAGGGAGCATCTTCATTGAGTCCATCTTCCGCATTAACGGCCTCGGCAAGTTTTTTGTGACCAGCACCCTCAACCGCGACTACCCTATGATTATGGCCACGTTTTTGCTCATTGCTGTGCTGTGGGGCGTTATGTATATGCTGACCGACATCACCTATACACTTATTGACCCGCGCGTGCGGCTAACCGGGCAAGCGCGTGGCTAAACCGCTCGCCACACCCGTGTTGGCTAAACCCATTAACGTTCGCAAAGAGGCTGAAACTGGGCGTAGCTTTTGGCAAGATGCCCGCCGCCGTTTTGTGCGCAACCGTTTGGCGGTACTAGGATTAAGTATTGTCGTGATGTTTGTGTCGGTCGCTATCCTGGCACCATGGCTTGCACCGCACCCGTTTGACGAAGCTGCGTTTGATAAGGTGCTCCTCTTCCCGTTTGATAACCCCGACCATCCCCTCGGTACAGACGAAGTGGGCAGAGACTATCTCAGCCGGCTTATTTTTGGTGCGCGCACCTCACTACTGGTAAGTTTTAGTGTGCAAGGGATTGCCCTCCTGATTGGCTTGCCACTAGGTGCACTGGCAGGCTACCTGGGTGGACGGATAGATTTTATAGTCATGCGCCTCATTGAGGTGAGCACCGCCTTTCCGAGTTTGCTATTTGCAATTTTGATCATCTCCATTTTGGGGGGCGGCTTGCCCACACTGATTATCGCGCTTAGTGTAACCAGTTGGATTACCATTACTAGGCTCACCCGAGCACAAGTGCTTACCCTTCGAGAGCAACCGTTTATCGACGCGGCTCGAGCCCTCGGCATGCCCGAATGGCGCATCATCTTTAAGCACCTTTTGCCCAATGCCTTAAGCCCTGTGCTCATCGCCGTGAGTTTCGGCATTCCTACAACCATGTTTGCGGAGGCTGGACTCAGTTTTCTGGGCCTCGGTATTAATGATCCGCTAGCCAGTTGGGGCAAGATGGTCGGTGTTAGCAACGCCTACGTGCGCGTATATTGGCACTTGGCGCTGTTTCCCACGCTGGCGATTGCCCTCGTGATGCTGGGCTTTTCGTTTTTGGGTGACGGTCTACGCGATGCACTTGACCCTAAGCAAACAAACTAAACCAGTAGTTATTACAGTTAATGCAGCGTGTAAAGGGAGGTTTTAATGGGGGAAAGCTCGAGCTTCATGGACCAAACCGTAGCCAATGACATCACCCCTCAGCTCAGCAAACCCCAGCTTGTTGATAGCTTAACTGTCCATCACGCGAGTACAGATGTGCTGTGGACGGACGTTCAGGGAAATCCAGATACAGATGATAAACCTGCTAGCCCTGAAGCATTCAAAACGATGTTTTGTTTACGACCAAACATCACCTTTTTGAATCATGGCTCTTTTGGTGCAACACCACGAGCGGTGTTTGCTGTCTATCAAGGCTGGCAAAGCTACCTCGAGCAACAACCTGTCCAGTTTTTTAGAGATGAGCTAACCGACTACTTGCAACGTGCGCGGGCAAGCTTAGCAGCCTATCTAAGTTGTAACCTGCTGGATGTGGTGTTTGTCCCCAACGCAACCTTTGGCGTGAATAGCGTCGTCAATTCCCTCAACCTTGTTCCGGGTGATGAAGTTTTGAGCAGCAACCAAGAATACGGCGCGTGCGACCACACCTGGCAGCACTGGTCTGAAAAACGTGGCTTTAGCTATGTCAAAGCACCTATGGCTCTACCCTTTACAGATAATCTGGTCAATGCGTTTTGGACCCATGTGACACCACAAACAAAAGTTATTTTTTTGAGTCACATTACCTCAGCAACGGCCCAGACCTTACCTATTAAAGAAATTTGCGCGAGGGCCCGCGAGCACAATATTCTCACCGTCATAGACGGTGCGCACGCCCCCGGGCAGCTTCCCCTCAACCTGCCCGACTTGGGCGCAGACATTTATACAGGTAACTGCCATAAATGGCTTTGTAGTCCCAAAGGTGCTGGCTTTTTGTACGTGCACCCCGAGCAGCAAGCCCACATCGAACCGCTTATTGTCGGCTGGCGGCGGCGCAACATGCCCAGTTTAGGTTCCAATTTCCAAAACGATTTTGCATTTTTAGGTACTGCCGACTACTCTGCCTATTTAAGCGTACCTGCTGCTATTCAGTTTCAAGCACAACACGCTTGGGGACGTGTGCAAGCCCGCTGTCACAACCTACTCACTAACGCAATGACCCAGTGGCAACAGGTAGCAGGTGTGTCTAGTGCTTATGTCTCACCAAATGACTACCGCCAGATGGCACTCTTAGAAATTCCCACTCAGGATGATCTGCGTGAGGTACAACCAGAAATTTGGCAGCGGACAGGTGTGGAGGTTCCGTTTACGGAGCACCTTGGGAGGGCGTATGCGCGGGTGTCGGTGCAGGGGTATAACGGGGTGGGGGATATGGAGCGGTTAGTGGAAGTGTTAGGGACACTGACCAAGTAAAAAGAGCGAACCGAAGTCCGCTCTATCAAGTATCTAAGGCAATTAGCTACTTATGGGGTGGGGCAATCAACAGCATTACCTGACGAAGAGTCAACAACAAATGGAAGAACCGGAGGCGGTGTGCAATCAAGATTTTCATTCTCGCTGATGTTAACCCTGTTGTCGTTGTCATACCCTGCAATGTTCTCAATTCCTGCTAGTGAAAGTAAAGCATCATTACTTGTAATATTAATGTTATCACCAACAGTTCGAAGGTTGGCTAGTGCTCCTATCGTCGTGAGGCTATCATTAGCTATAATAAACAACCAGCCACCAATAAAAGTCAAATTGTCTAAACCTGCAAGTGATACAAAGGAATCATTTCCACCTGCATCAACAGTACCAAAATTCACATTCCCTGCGATTGTCGTGAGTGAATCAAAGTTAATCTGCGTAAGCAAGTCATTTCCTGCGATAATTAAGCCGCCGGGAATCGTACTAAGCATTCCAAAGTCAACGGACTCGAGGCTAAGATTGACTTCAATATTCAAGCTATCTCCGAGTGAAGTAAGGTTACCAAAATCTATTGATGTTGCTGCATTGACACCGACGAACGGAGTATTGCCGTCACCAATAATGATATTGCCACCTACAGAGACTAGACTATCGAAGGCAATCGAAGTTATTGAGCTATTTCTCGCTATATTGATGTTCCCACCAACTGAGGTGAGACTAGGGAGGGAAAGCGAAGGTAGTGAGTTGTTGAGACGGAAGTAGAAGTCCCCTCCGATGGTCGCCAGATTTGCCAAGCTATCAATCGAGCTTAGAACATCATTGCCACCAGTGGTAATACTACCAGTTCTAGCTAAGCCAAATCTCCCTCTTACGGAAGTAAGGTTCTCAAGTCCTGCCAATGAAGTAAGAGCTGAATTCTCAAAGATACTTAAAAAACCTTGTACTTCAAGCAGGCTATTCAGTGGCTCAAGATTCACAATGTCAGTACTTCCAACAACTGCAAGATCACCTGTGATAATCTCGCACCCACGCAATGCTTCCAGCTCAGCTTGATTCTCAACAACAGCACCATCACATTCACGTCCTGTAGGTGTAATTGAGACTGTTGCCTCTGTACTCACACTCCCAATAGTATTTTCAGCGGTCAGCATATAAGTTGTCGTCTCGATTGGTGACACTTCAATACTACTAAGCCCAGACACATCCCCAACATCTGGCTCAATGGTCAGCGTAATTGGCGCATCACCTGTAACTTCCCATGCTAACGTACTACTTTCACCAGCGTTGATTGCATCTGGTGTCGCCGTAAAGCTGACAATACTCAGGGCAACAGGTTCTACATCCTGCTCGTATATCGTTGGAGATGTAAAATTGAAGTTGTCAAATCCAAAACCAAACAATCCACGATTTGTTACGTTAGTCGTAAACCGGATAGATGAAATGTCAGCAGTAGGACGATTAAAAGACCAAAGTGTAGCAATCAAATCACCTGTGTTGTCATCGCCACCTTGTATCGTTATCGTGTCAAGAACAACACCATTAGAATCTATAGCCTCAATGACAATGGACTCATCTAAGTCAATATCAAGGAGCTGTCCACTTGCAGCATTAGTTGGAGAGCTAAGATTCGCAATTAAAATAATTGGCTCAGTTATTGAGAAATTATTTCTATCGTCTGTTAAGAAAAACATGCCTGTGTCTTGACCTGGTACAACCGTATCCTCTTGTACAGGTCCACCTATCTCGTTTGAACCAAACGCTACTGCCGGAGAACCCACTTCAGCAAGCTGAGGTGGATTTCCATTACCTAAGATGAAAGTAACACCAAACTCTTCCTCGTATTGGTTGCTGATCTTTAAATCCTCTTTTGGTATGTCACCCGGTACAGTTTCAAACGTAATTGTTGAATCACTCAACATTGGCGTTGTGGGCAGTTGCGTTACATTAATGATCACTTCTTCAATTACCGTTCCCGCAACGTTGGTAGCTGTAAGCGCGTAGGTAGTTGTTTCGGCTGGCTCAACTGTAATGCTGGTGAGTCCAGTCACATCACCAACATTCGGCTCAATGGTTAGGGTTATGGGTTCGTCTCCAGTCACTTCCCAAGCGAGCGTGCTTGTTGCGCCCTCGTCAATGGTGTCAGGTGTTGCTGTGAAGGTAGTGATGGTTGGTGCTATCGGTTCAGGCTCAATGACATCTATGGTGACGGTCTCTGTCACTGTTCCAGATTCGTTCTCAGCAGTTAGCGTGTACGTCGTCGTCTCAGTCGGTTCCACTACGATGCTGTCAAGATTGGTTACATCTCCAATGTTCGCACCCACGTCCGACGTAATGGTCAGATCAATCGGATTAATCCCCGTAATCGTCCAAGCTAGGGTGCTACTCTCTCCTGCATTGATAACTTGGGGTGCTGCTGTAAAACTGGTAATCGCAAGCGGCACCACCACCGGGTCTTCGGGCAAACGACAGCGCACTTCGTAACCCCACAACGTGCCGGGGTCTCTGCCCGTCACAATAATGCGGAACTCGTCTTCGTCGCCTTTGGTAAAGAAGCCAAGCTCTTGTCCAAAACCAGGACTAATGATGCCACCTGGATAGGTCACAGGGTCGTTGTTAAAGAAAGAATTACCACGCCAACCGGTATCAAGTTGGACCGTATCTGCTGGATACGCAATTACTGGGTAATCCACACCTGGGTCAGACTCAGAGTTTTCAATTGGGAACGCATCCCCAACTGGATAAATACCCACAATGCTATCTGGAATGTTTAAGGTGTCAAAGCGTATGTCAAAGATGGCACCTTCTGGAATTGTGCTAATGTCCCAATCCACCACAGTGACGCCATCACCACCAGAATCTAGTGCTGACCAAACATTACACACGTTCAAATCAACAAAGCGAATATCAATTTCAGTAGGGCAATCGGTAGCATTACCCGTCGAAATATCAACTTCTATATTGCTAAGTTGTAGCTGAATCGAAATACAGTCAAGGCTGCTGTTGTTGCTAAGCGTCACACCATTGTCATTGTTGAAATTAACGAGGTTACCGAAGTTGAAAAGGGTTACCAATACGGTGTTGATGCTGATGTTGATATTGCCACCAATGGTGGTGATGCTGGTAAGTGCAGCAATCGAAACTAACGCGTTGTTATTGATGATAATGATGCTTCCGCTAATAACCGTCAACTGCTGCAAGCCGTTCAAGTTCACCAAGGTGGTGTTACTGATAATGAGATTGCCCGTGATGGTAGTTAAAGAAGATAACGCTTGCAACGAGACAATCGGATCATCCTGCTGGGTGGTCACAAAACTGCTTATAGCTGTAGGATCAATGGTTAGATTGCCAAGAATGGTTGTGCAGTCACGCAGTTGCTCTAACTCACTTTGAGTGGTTACGACAATATCGCCAATACAAACATCTGCAATAAATGCATCTTGAATGTCGAAGATGACTTCTGCTGGCTCAATGAGTCCATAACTCGTGGGAGCTTCAACAATTTCTAAGACTAAACGAGCTGGGTCTTCTTCAAGTGCGCCTGCTGGCACCGCTAGGTCAAACTCCGTCCGCGAGCGAAACGCAGCGAAGGTGATGTCAAAAATGCCATCAGCTGAGGTGCTACCGTTCACACGTACGCTACTGGCAGCCACAGTGGAGCCACGTTCGCGGACTTGAACTTGCACCGTTAACGGTTCCTGAATGGAGCCCGTGCGTTCCAAGACAACTTCTTGTGCGTCATCCACTGCCACGGTAATAAATTGGTTGAGGCTGGGGCTGTACTCAACGGGGGTCACAAAGCGTACAGCGTTGGTTGGGGTTGCGAGGGTGGGTGTCTCGCAGTCAGTGGCATTACCCGAAGACACATCAACCTCAAACGGGAGGGTGGGTGTGCTGCAGTCGAGAGCAGTGTTATCAATGACC
>JBCCOX010000248.1:0-7012 GCA_039025155.1 Deinococcota bacterium
ACGGTCAGCATTTTCACATAGGGGGCCGTCAATGTCTGCAGTAACTTGCGGGCGCGTGCTGGCATCCTCTGCTAAAAGCTGGATAGGATGCGCCGCACCATAAAGCGCGGGGCGCAATAAATCTGCCATGCCTGCGCTACAAATAACATGTTTGCGCGCACCTTCTTTCACGTGTAGCACTTCGGTGAGGAGGGTTCCAGCCTCAGCCACAACATAGCGGCCTGGTTCGACAATTAACGTGAGACCGTAAGCCTTGACGAAGTCTTGAATCCGTACAGCCATATCTGCAAGTGGCGCATTGGGAACGGCAAACCCGCCGCCAATGTCAAGCACATCAAGCTGTGGAAACGCCTCATAAAGCGGGCTGAGGGCGTTAAAGATGTCGTCATAGACCGTTGGCACGTCAATCTGCGAACCCGCGTGAACATGAAACCCACGCAGGGACTTACCAAGCTTGGGGGCAAGTTGCTGGGCTTCGGCCACCGTCATACCAAATTTAGAGCTTGCTGCCCCCGTAGCAAGGTGTTCGTGCGTGTGCGGGTCAAGAGCAGGGTTGACGCGAATCACACAGTCAGGAAGCCTAGCTTCTGCTAGCCACGTTTCAGCTTGGGAGAGGCTATCTAAACTGACGAGTCCTACGTTAGCCTCTAATGCCCTTGCTCTCAAGCGTGCGTCCTGCGCAGGCCCACCGAGCACAATATTCTTAGCTGGAATACCCGCTGCCAATGCGCGTTCTAGCTCGCCAATTGTGATAGCCTCAGCCCCTACACCGTGGCGGGCTAGTTCTGTAAGTACCGCCGCTGAGGGGTTAGCTTTAACGGCATAACGTAAAGATGCACCTGCAAAGGTCTGAGTTAGAGTTTTAAGTTTATCTCGGATAATATCGAGGTCGTAGACATAGGTCGGTGTGCCGATGTCTCGAGCAATGCTCTGCAATAACTTAACCCTAGCTGCTAACAACGTTGATGGTGTACTCATTGTTCTGTAGCTTAGCACGCACGTATTGCTTGCTAAAAAGTGTGTGTCAGGTAGGTATAGATGCTACTCGATGTAGCTTCATCTTGTTGATATAGCTTCATCTTGTCACGAGGCTTATGTGCCGTTTATTTGTCGGGTAACTCGAGCAAACATGACTAGCTCACGACACTCGGTATTATCAATCAACAACCTCGTACATTTATGGTGATGACATCAACCTCAGCTCAACTCTAAATACCAAAATTTAGATGCACAAAATTTAGACACGAAAGGCCGCGCATGAACCGACAACTCCGCCGCACCACCAAAAAATCTGACCGCAAACGCGATAAAGAGCAGGAACGCCGCAAAGACAAACGCCGTCAGCGGCGGCAAAATGTACGCGCCCAAATGCGCTCGAGTGGCACTAAAACAGCTAATAAACCCTCCCAACAAGCTTCAAAAGGTGAGCGTTTAGGCGGCAGACGCCAGCTTTTAACGGGCATTTTAGCGCTTATGACCATCTCGCTTTTGGTGATGAACAGCATCTTTCCACCCGAGTACACAAACGACCTCATGCCCTACCTTATGGGCGCACTTTCTTACGCACTGCTAGGCTATTTTGGGAATTTGTGGTTGCGTCGCCGCGGGCAACGCCAGCCTTGGGCGTGGGTGCTGATGGTGGGGTTAGGACTTGCGATGGGCACGCAGTTTGTGAACATTCTGCGCACTGAAGGCCCGGTGGATATTTTGCTACCCTACTTGTCGTTACCGGGTTTACTTCTAGGGATTTTTATCGCTGAGCAGGTTTACAAGGCTGAGCAGCGGTTTTAGGCACATCAGCAAGGCAAATCTCAGTGTCAATCACGTTTGAGTTTGTCCCAGTTAATCATTAATTTGTCACCAAGTACTTCCTCCTACAAAACCTGTGGGAGGCTTTTTATTTTGTCTGAGGCTTTGATCCTATTTTCCAGCAAATCAATCAACAGTGCCTTAGTCACATACAGTCTTACGACAAGACTGCCATACTTAACTTGATGTCAGTATCCTCCGCCAGCAAACCTTCTCCAACTACCGACGACCTCGAGCTAGACCTCGGCGTGCTTAAAACAAAACGACACAACTCAATGCTTATGTTTTTTGCACCTAGTGCGTTAGTACGCGGCGTTTGGCTCCTCGGCGCAGCGGGTTGCGTGTTGTTTTTGTGGTCAATTGTGGTGAGTTTGGGCTGGCTCGAGCTACAAAACGGCAGACTTATAGGCAGCAGGTTTCCATCATTGGGTGAGACCTTCTTTTGGCTGTTGCCATTGGTGCTGGCGTTTGTGTTTGTGATGCTGTCTCGAGGTGGCGTTCACCTGAGCTTGTCGGATAGCGCGCTCACCTTGCGTGGTAAAAACAAAGATGATGTGAGGCTCGAGCTGGAGAGCCTCCACTACGCCCGCTTCTATGAAGAAACAACCGATAGTGGCGAAACCCTCTACGGTTGCCGCTTTTTATTTCAAGCAGGCAGCATTCAGTTTTTTATCGCTAACAAACGCATCTGGCAAAGTTTACGTGAACGCTTTGATCCGAATGTTGCTGTTAGCTAGCGCAAAAACAAAATGCCAATCGCCCCACTACCTACAATCAAAAACGCCGGATGAACGTTAAACCGCACCGCCAGCACAAACGCCGCAATTGCCAAGACCCACAAAAACCAGTTAGCTAGCCATGTATCTGGTGTACCTAGCGCGCGCGGCACAAACTGGTACACCACAAGTGCCAAAAGCGCAATCACCACTGGGCGCACGCCCCGCAAAAAACCTGTAAACACCGTACTCTCGCGGTAGCGCAAGTAAACCGCGCCCAGCGCAATAATTGCGATGATACTAGGAACAGTTACGCCCAAAAGCCCAGCCGCCGCACCGCCTACGCCCGCCACTTGATAGCCCACGTAACCTGCCATCTTCGTTGCAATGGGTCCAGGCAAGGTATTTCCGAAGGCAAAGGCATCTAAAAATTCTTCGCGGGTAAGCCAGCCTTGTACGTCAACGACCTCTTCTTGAATGAGTGGAATCATGCTGGGGCCGCCGCCAAAGCCAAACACGCCGACCTTCGCAAAGGCATAAAATAATTGAAGGATGTCCACGTTTATGTTGTATCACGTGGATGTTGATTTTTGCTATGTGAAACCAAATTCGACTAGGATACAATCAATCAGGAAAATTACATTCAACTGTCACATAAAGCGCACTGACACCTACTTTTGGTGCTGCTGCTAAGATGATACTGGTGTATTCAGGACCAGGCAACCCCTCATTTACAGGGCATGTTGCTTCAAGAGCTACGCCACCAGTAGTTCCTTCAGGAAGTGGTAGCAGGCTTGGAAGTCCTATAAGCCCACCTTCACCAGGTTCATGATTAATGTAATTCGTTATTCTAAGAAATTCTTCAGGTGATGAAATGAGGAAGTATCCAACATCATCTCCCACATTTCCGGAAATACCATCATTTCTTATGAAAGTACGATTTTCTCCAGTTACTGTTTCCCATGAGATACCACCTAGATCACCCACTGAAATAGTGAGCGTTTCAGTATTAGCAATCCCACTTTCCTTACAACCTGGCTGATTCAGGGCCTCTATAAGGTCTTGCTCTTGACCTAAGCGCCCTTCTATAGCAGATCGGCGAGAATTCCTGAGCTGGTTTCCTTGAAGCCTATTATCAAGGCTCTCTCTGAACAGATTGAATGCGCTAGCGAAATCAGCATGCGGCTGACGACAGTCAGCTACAAGAGGATTGTAAATAGGAATGGACATACCATCTACGCTTTCAAAACAGTCTTGGCTAGAATCGTAAATAGCAAACGCAGCAACGGCAACAGTATCTCGATGCCGCAACGCAAAATTGGCTAGGGCGTTGGCTGTTCCCGCATCTAAATTGATAGACATCTGAAACTCTATCGTTTCTTCATTTATTTCACTTACTTCTTCAGGATCACACATAGGCTCATCTTGATTAGTCGCTTGTATTTCAAGTGTGCCTGAGAAAGATTGTTGGCTTGAACTTACCCCAGCACCTTCGTCGAAATAACCATCAGGAAAATCAATCCCATAAAACGGTGAATCGCTAATAGGACCGCTAATGCGAATCATGTTAGCGAGTGAATCATCCCCACTCCAAGCACCTTCACGGTAGGTGTCAGGATCACCAGTTATAGGTTCTTGGGTACGTGCTACCAGTTCCAAGTCAAAATTAATAACATAAACTTCTTGAGCACCTTCTGCGGTTTCATCAACTCCTGCTAAGGTGGCGTCCATAAGATCACCGTTCACAAAGTTGAATGCTAAGACATATCCACCATTAACTAAGACAGTCACGGTTTCAATGACCCTGGTACGGTCATCATTGTTCAGTAGATAGAAGGCATTACTCAAATCTACGACCACGCCATCTGCAGCTAAGGTAGTCATGATGGCACCTAATTTGGCATCATTCAGTACCCTTTCATAGAGGTCTTGGATACGCTGCTGGTTATGCTCGAGCCACTGAACAGCGAGGCGCTGCTGACGCCAATTCACCCCATAGTTAACTCCCAACACAGCAATAACCACTAAAGCAACTGCCAATGCTGCAAACCCTACACGCTTCGCAGGTTGGATTGGTCGTTTCATAGGTTTATCACTCCTATACAGGTTCTGGCGACCGGTCTCGATTGCTTAATGTTCACATAAACATCTCAAACCGCATCCACCACGCCAAGTTTTTCCTGTAACAGCGCCCGCACCACATCCGGCTTGGCTTTGCCTTTACTTGCTTTCATCACCTGCCCAAGCAGTGCGTTAATAGCTTTAGGATTCTCAGCAACGTTGGCGGCAATTTTGGGATTTGCGTTGATGATCTCGTCAACAATCTTGGCAATGGCGCTGGTGTCGGTCATCTGTTTGAGGCCGCGTTCTTCTACCAGTTGCTCGGGGGCGCGTCCGGTCATAACTTCGGGCAGAATGTCTTTGGCAGTTCTACCAGAAATCGCGCCAGCGTCAATCATCTTAACGAGACTCGCAAGGTGCGCAGGTTGCAAGCTACTTTCTTGCCAACTTTGCCCTGAACCATTAAGCCAGCCTTGAATATCACTGTTGAGCCAGTTGGCAAGGGCTTGCGGGTTATCTGCGTAGGTGCTGATGGCAGCATCAAACACGGTTGCCACATCTACGTTATAGGCAATGAGTTTAGCGTCATCGTCACGAACACCGAGAGCGAGGTAGCGCTCGAGCTTGGCATCAGGTAGTTCGGGGGTTTCACTGCAGACTTTAGCGAGCCACTCCTGACTAATCACAATCGGCGGCATGTCCGGCTCGGGGAAATAGCGGTAGTCTGCTTCGCCTTCTTTCACCCGCATCAAATAGGTTTTTTGCCCACCTTCATCCCAGCCAAGGGTGCTTTGCTGCACCGCGCCACCAGCCTCAATTAAGCGGGTTTGCCGTTTTTGCTCAAACTCAATGGCTCGCTCCACACTCTGAAATGAGTTGAGGTTTTTGACTTCCACCTTAGTGCCAAAAGGCTGGTCAGGGAGGTGCACAGAAATGTTTACATCCGCGCGCATTTTACCTTCTTCAGGATTCGCGCGAGACACACCTAGCGCTTGCGCAATGGCACGCACTTTGGTTAAAAACTCGCGGGCTTCGTCACCTGTGCGAATGTCCGGCTCGGTGACCATCTCAATTAGCGGCGCGCCGGTACGGTTGAGGTCAACGAGACTGTAATCCGCATAGGTTGGGTGGACGGACTTACCAGCATCTTCCTCAATATGACAACGGGTAATGCCGATGCGTTTACCGTTTTCCAGAACAATAAACCCGTGTTCTCCTACAGGGCGGTCATACTGGCTAATCTGATAGTTTTTGGGCAAATCTGGGTAAAAGTAGTGTTTACGGTGAAACTGCATGGTGTCTGGTACGTCGCAATTCACGGCTAAACTAAACATGATGGCTTTGTCAATTACGCGCTCGTTCACTACGGGCAATGTGCCCGGTAAACCTAGCGAAATGGGGTCAATGTTGACATTGGGTGCTTCACCAAAGGAGTCAGCTTTGGCAGCGCTAAAAATTTTGCTTTCGGTGTCGAGGGCAAGGTGAATCTCGAGACCGACCACGGCTTCGTACATGAGGCTAGTCTAACAAACCTTTAGCGATACAGACTCTAAACAAGTACAAACCGCCCTGCAAATGCTGCTGCAAACACTACTAACAAAGCCTACAACTTCGCTTAAACTAGCACTATGAAAGTACCTGTTAGTGACGAGGGCATTGTTATTCCTAAAACTTTGCTTAAAGATATTGATGCTGTCGAAATTCATCGTGAAGGCAATGTCATTATCATTATCCCCGTTGGTGAAGACCCAATTTGGGAGCTTGGCAGTGACCCTTTGCAAGATGACATTACCGACGCATCTACTAATCACGATATCTATCTGACTAAGTGACATCTATCTTTTTAGATTCAAGCTACATCTTGGCTCTGGAATTTGTTCGAGATCAGCATCATCACGTAGCACGTGAGCATTGGCAAACGTTGGCAACAACTGCACCCAACATCATCACAACATCTTATATTTTTGATGAGGTCGTCACATTTCTCAACCGTCGTGGCTTTCATGCTCGAGCTAAGATCGTTGGTCATAATCTTCTTAGCAGTTCAGCAGTTAATCTAATTCACGTAGGACCTGAACTTTTTTACGAAGGCTGGCAGTATTTTCAACACTACGATGACAAATTGTATTCACTTACAGACTGCATTTCTTTTGTTGTCATGAATCAATATGGTGTTACTCAAGTACTTAGCTTCGATCAACACTTTGCTCAAGCAGGATTCACACCACTCCCCTTAAATCAATAAATAGCTCATTACTCAACTGGCAATACGCTCATACAACACCCAACCGAAGGGCATTCGGGCGGTAAACTGAGAGCATGATTAACGCGACCCTCGAGAACATTGCAGTTGCAGGCGAGGGCAACCAGTTTTTAGTGCTACTCAAGACCGATGAGGACGATATTCTGCCCATCGTCGTGGGTAC
>JBCCOX010000249.1:0-7009 GCA_039025155.1 Deinococcota bacterium
GGGAAACTTTGGGCAATGGTTTCTAACTCTTTGAGGCGTTTTATGTAGGTTTCCAAGCTCTCGCGGCGCGCACCGGGTCGTGCTGCGCTAATGGCATCTGCAGCAGAAACAATCACTGGAAAAAGCGTTTCCGCAAGGTCGAGGTCGTGGTGGTTGGCAATGGCATCGATCACATCGTCTGGTTCACCAAAACGCCGGGCTAGGGTGGCCCCAATTTCGGTGTGGGTGCCTTCAATTTCGCGGTCGATGGATTTACCAATGTCGTGTAAGAGGCCGGCTCGGCGGGCCATGGTGGCATCTAGCCCAAGTTCAGCAGCAATGATGCCAGTTAGGTGCGCAACTTGCACCGAGTGCTTGAGCACGTTTTGACCAAACGAGGTGCGGAAATGCATACGCCCGAGCAGCTGTAATAAGCCCGGCTTGAGACCGACCACGTTGGCCTCGAGCGCAGCTTCTTCACCTTTTTCACGAATGTAGGCCTGCATGTCCTGCTGAGCTTTTTGCACCATTTCTTCAATGCGGCTAGGGTGAATGCGCCCGTCACGAACGAGTTCGCTAAGCGCAATTTGAGCAACCTCACGGCGAATAGGGTTAAATGACGACAGCAGCACAGCTTCTGGTGTGTCGTCAATAATTAAATCCACCCCAGTAAGGGCTTCAAAGGCACGGATGTTACGCCCTTCGCGGCCAATAATGCGCCCTTTCATGTTGTCGCTGGGAATCGGTACAACTGACACACTGACTGAGGCAGAAATTTCGCTAGCGTTACGCTGAATAGCCTGCGAGATAATGTCGGTGGCCTTGCGTTTGGCTTCGGCGTCTGCTTGTTCAATAGCATCGCGGATGCGTACCGCTTTTTCACGCTCGAGCGCTTGATTAAGCTGCTCAAAAATAATGTCGGTGGCTTGATCTTTACTAAGTTGGGCAACCTCGTAAAGTTTAGCGTCAGCAGCTTGGTGTTTGCTTTCTAGCTCTGCTTGTAAGTTGCGCAGGTCGTCCGCGCGTTGATCAAGTTGCTCTTCTTGGCCGTCTAATTTAAGGGCGCGGGCGTCTTGCTGTTCACCCCGGCGAGTGAGGCGTTCTTCAAAGCTGTCGAGCTTTTCACGGTCGCGGCGCAGTTCTTGGCGGTCACGGTCAAGTTCTTCGCGCATTCTGGCAAAGTCTTGCTCGAGGTTGCTGCGCGCCCTACTTAACTCATCTTCAAAAGTTTTGGCATTTCTGGCAATGTCGTCTTTGAGCCGTCGTGTTTCGCGGGTGATGATCTCTTCACGTTCGCGCTCAGCTCTGGCGAGTGTTCTGTCTGCGTCTTCCTCAGCCCGCTTGCGAATGTTCGTAGCATCTTGTTCAGCTTGCTCTAACAGGGGTTTGTCGCGCTGTTGACGTAGCAAAAAGCCGCCTAGACCGCCAGCGGCAAGCCCTACAAATAAGCCAACAATGAGTAAGAGCGCGTCGTTCATTCATCATCACGCATATCTGCATCTGCGGCGGGAACATCATCTAGTTCGTCTAACGGGGTTCCTTTGATGCTGGCAGTTACGGCTCTGGTAAGTTCATCAATAACCTCAGGGTGCTCGGTCAAGTATTGACTGGTGCGTTCTTTACCTTGCCCGATGGTCTCACCTTTGTACTTATAGAACGAGCCAGATTTTTGCAAGATGTCGAGGTCGCTGGCCATATTGATGAGATCACCCAGTTTGTCAATGCCTTGACCAAACATAATGTCAACCTCAGCTTCGCGAAACGGCGGGGCCACTTTGTTTTTGGTGACTTTGACGCGAGTGCGGTTGCCCACTTTGTCAGCACCAGATTTTACGTCACCTTTGCGGCGCACTTCCATACGTACTGAGCTGTAGAACTTAAGTGCCCGTCCACCGGGTGTTGTTTCTGGGTTGCCGTACAGTACCCCAATTTTTTCGCGAATTTGGTTAATAAAGATGGCGGTTGTACGACTCTTGGAAAGCACCCCGGCAAGCTTACGCAGCGCTTGGCTCATCAGCCGTGCTTGAAGACCCACGTGGGTGTCGCCCATGTCGCCTTCAATTTCAGCGCGTGGTACAAGTGCTGCTACCGAGTCCACGACAATCACATCTACTGCACCAGAGCGCACCAGTAGCTCGGTGATTTCTAGAGCCTGCTCGCCAGTATCTGGCTGAGAAACCAACAAGTTGTCGGTATCTACCCCAAGCGCCCTAGCATAGCGGGGGTCAAGCGCGTGCTCAGCGTCTACAAAGGCAGCAATTCCGCCCTGTTTTTGCGCTTCTGAAATAATGTGAAGCGTCAGCGTGGTTTTACCGCCTGACTCTGGTCCGTAAACCTCAATAATACGCCCACGCGGGACGCCGCCGACGCCTAGTGCCAAGTCAATAGACATAGACCCCGTGGGAATAACCCCTTGGGTAAATGAAAAGTTGTCTTCGCCAAGGCGCATGACCGCACCTTTGCCGAACTGTTTTTCAATTTGTAAGAGGGTGTTGTCGAGTGCTTTTTGGCGCTGAATATCTGGTGGTGTTTCTAAGGTTGCTTTTGCCATAAATGCCTCCTCAAAAGCAGAATGAAGTTGTGACTAAGGTTGTATGTACGTATCTAAATGTCAAAGGCCTAAGTGTCGATAGTAAGATCATCTTGTCAAATTCGTTGTCCCACCTCATTATTGGTTAGCTAAGGGTTAGTTAGCTTGGGTGCTTTTGAGCATCTGCATTACCAGACCTCTATTAAAGCACTTATTTTTTAAGGTATCAAGTCTTCAAGATATAAAGCCTTAAAAATCACAAGGTGGCGTGGTTGCAACATCAATCAGCAAAGTCCTATCAAACGCATAGGTAAGTTAACAAACAGCATCATAGACACAAGATTTTTAGACCATTTTGAAACAATGAGAACGTTATGCGATTGATTGCTGAACCTAAGATTGTGACAAACAAGTATGCCAGTAACACCTCAGGTTCGTCGTAAGTTGCTAGTTTAAGACGCCTGTCGAGGGGGCTTAAACGTCGCTGATAGCACCTTTACGAACCCCCTATTATACCTTGCCAGACGGTCTAACTTCCAGCTTTGGCTAACCTAAGTTTAGACCTTAAATATCTGTTCTAGTGGGGTATTTTGAACCTTTAGGAGGGGTTTGTGTTGGATTAGCATTTGTTGAGCTAGGAATATCATCTTTAGCTGTGGCAGTATCAAAAGAGCATGCTAAGGGCATTACAGATGAGGTTGAACCTCGAGCTGCGGATAAGGTTGCTCGAGCCATCGTTAATATCTTTAAGTCAACATCTTCAAGATTGTCACTGACGAGTATTGATAGACTGCCGCCTCGTATTTTCACCCCTTAACAACTTCAAACAACAAGAGTGCTAACGCCCTATAAGTTGCCCGCTCCCGCAACCAGTCGCGCTCGCTGCTGGGTAACTTAAACGACCTGCTGAGGTGCGTTTGACCGTCGAAGCTGCCGACTGCCACGATATTGTCTTGGGGTGAGGCGTCTTGTGCTGAAGCGTCTCGAGTTTGCCCCCTAGATTGGCTATGAGCTTGCCAATGCCCACAGATTGCCAGACCATAATCTGCTCCAAACTGTTTGGCAGCGACCTTTGCCATCGCCTCAGCTAGGGCCTCGTAACTTGTGGCGTCTTCTGAGTTAACGGTAAGGAGGTTTTCAGCTATGCTAAAAGCTCGTAAACTTTGTGGGTTATGCGCGACCATGCCACCTAAAAATGCAGCTTCGGCAGCGGGCGTACTCAAACTATCTGCTAACATGCCGCCACTGACGGTCTCGAGGCTGGCTAGAGTCTTACCTTTAGCAGCTAATTTTTGGGTAACAACCTCACCAAATTCGTCAGCATCTTCACCCCAGACAAAGCCTTGTAGTGCGTCTCTGACTTCTTGCTCAGCCGTTACTGCAGCGTGTTTGGCGGCATCTACCGTGTCTGCTTTGGCAGCAACCCGCACGTGAACACCGTCCTTTTTAGCATAGGTGGCGACACTGGGGTTAGCAGAGCGCGTCCACGTGCCAAGTTTTTCAGCAGCGGTTGATTCGCCAATGTTGGTGGTTTTGAGGATTTTAATGTAGAAGGCAGATTTTGGAAGCTGAAGGCGCGGTACGGCTTGCTCGAGCCACATTGCTTTAAGTTCACGTGGAGGTCCTGGCAAGGTGATGATGACTTTATCCTCTGCTCCGTTACCACCAGACAGGCGCACAAACCAGCCGGGTGCTGTGCCATTGGGGTTGGGCAAACTTTCTGCAGATGGGATTAACCACGCTTGTTTGAGGTTTTGTTCAGGCATGTGACGACTAAACTTGGCGAAGCGGGCACGCAACGTTGCTTCTAATTCACTGTCAACCTTTGGCGTTTCGGACAGTAATGCGGCGATGGCTTCGCGGGTCATGTCGTCATCGGTTGGTCCTAGACCGCCGCAGGTGATGACGACATCTGCTCTCGACAGTGCCTCACGGAGGACGGTTTGAATGCGTTCTAAGTTGTCGCCAATGCGTGTAGACCTGTAAACCGTCACTCCACGCTCAGCCAGGTCGCTAGCGACCCACGCGCTGTTGGTATCTACAATTTCACCTAGTAAAAGCTCTGTACCTATGCTAATAAATTCTGCAATCATGATTGTGTCACCGTTTCTTTAGTGGTTGTAAATCGTATGGGGTGCTTTCATCGTAATTAGCTCAGGGGATGATATTGAGTTAAACAATGTTGGATATTAAGCACGCCGTCTATCATGACTCGAGACCCACCCGCTGATCGTAATCGCGGCGTGTCCAAAGGCGCTATCCGGTAACATCACAACATAAAAACGCTACCCATGGGCAGCGCTCGAGCGTATATCTAAGATTGTATTCGTTAAGCTTGCAGTAGCCTAGTCATCCCAAATGGTATCTAGCTTAGACGCACTGGTCACCACGTCTTGGGTTGCATAAAGATGCGCAGGGGTGAGCGTCTGGGTGACTCGAGGTTGTATGACATCCTGTGTTGATTCAGGCGTTGAGGGCTCATCAGCAGATGCGTTTTTGAGCAGTCTATCCAGCCAACGCATGAGCTCAAACCCAGCAAAGACGATTAAGATGAGTCCGGCAGCATTGACAGTGTTCATATCTCCTAGTATAAGCATCTGGACGAACTTTTCCACCCCCCTGGCGGGGTAGTGAAAAGCCTAACGAAAGTTAGTCATAAGCACTTTTCTCATAGTCTTCATGAGAGGTTTTGGGCTCAGTAGCCTCATTTTGACGTGTATATGTTGCAAGCTGATATACATCCACACTTATGTGTGTGGTAAATTAGAAATTACTATGTACAACTTAATAGAAGGTTATCAAGCGAGGCTTGCCTCGTTTACTCGTCTGCGCTGGTCGTTTACAGCGCTTGTTGTAATGCTTCTTGTTCTACCTGCTTGTGGCAGTAGCACGAGTGAAACCGAGAAATTTGAAGGGCGCTGGCGCGAGTCTGGTGTGTCCTTGCAGGTTTGTGAGATTGAGCATAGCGTGCTGTTGGACCTCGAGCTGAGTGGGCAAAGTGACCGCCTCATAGGTGATTTTTCCATGCTTGACGGCCGCACAGGACTATTAATTGAAGGGCAAGCCTCCGGTGAGGTAGATGATAGCGATACGCTCAACTTAGCGCTCACAACCACGTCAACGACGCTAGCTAGTGCAGGCGTAGACCTTAATCAAGCAGCAACCGATTTTAGCCTTACATTGTCTGCGAGTGGGGGCGGTTTAACAGGGAATTTATCAACTGAAGCCAGTCAACCCTGTCCAGATGATGCTGCCCCAGATGATGCTATCAATGATGTCGCTGTGAGCTTAACCGCATTTACGCCGCGTACTGGACTCAATCCAGCTGACAACTGGCGTGATGAGGTTATCTACTTTGCCCTCACCGACCGCTTTTCAAATGGCGATACCAGCAACGACGACGGCGCGAACCGTCCTGCTGCCAACGACCAAGCTGATCAAAGCAACGTGCGTGGCTGGTATGGCGGCGACTTTGCGGGCATTGAAGCCAAGATTAGCGAGGGATATTTTACCGACCTTGGTGTAACTGCCATTTGGATTTCGCCCGTTAAGCTACAAATTCCTGCCATTGACATGCGGGACTATGCCAATGTGTTTCCAGAAGATGTCTGGAATAACGACAGCGGCATTTTTGCAGGCTTCCACGGTTACTGGGCTGAAGACTTTATTCAAGTTGACCCACACTTTGGGAGCTTAGGTGATCTACTCTCACTGATTGACACAGCTCACGCCAACAACATCAAAATCATTCAAGATGTGGTGGTAAACCATACTGGCTACGATGCCACCTTGCTAACCACTCAACCCACGTGGTTCCACACGGCGGCTGACTGTGAAGCTTCAGATGTACCCGACCAAGACTGTGAATTGGCGCGCCTTCCCGACCTCAACCAAGATATTCCCGAAGTGACTGCTTGGCTTAACGCCATTGTGGACTACTACGTGGAGACCTTTGGCATTGATGGCATCCGCATGGATACGGTCAAACACGTAAACGACAGCTACTGGGCGCAGTTTTTTGGTCCGGGTGAGCCGGGCGACCCAAGCCGTGTCTGGCTCGTGGGAGAGATTTTTACGGGAGATATTCCCTTTTTGGCGTCTTACTTAAACGATGTCGGCCTGCCAGCAGTGTTTGACTTTCCGCTGTATTACAGGATTAACGATCACCTCTCGAGCTCTGGTGGTAGCCTTAACGACATCGCTGAAATTTTTGACCAAGATAGCCTCTACGACGACCCCACGCGCTTAGTGACCTTTGTGGATAACCACGACGTGCAGCGGTTCATTACCCGCACGATGAACAACGGGATTAGTAGAGAAGACGCGCTCGAGCGGCTTGATATGGCCCTCTCGCTCATCTTTATTGCTCGTGGTGCGCCCAGCATTTACTACGGCACTGAAATTGGCTTAGAAGGTGAAAATGACCCCCAAAACCGCGACCTCATGGACTTTAGTCAACTTGGGCAAAGTGACCTTGACGAACGCATTAGCGCACTTGCA
>JBCCOX010000250.1:0-7006 GCA_039025155.1 Deinococcota bacterium
GCAAAATAGCCTCGCGCCCACATCCGCTGTCCCCAGTACACTTTATGCAAACTCTTAAATTCTCGTTGCAATTTGTACGAACTCTTGCCTTTGATCCGCTGCACGAGTTTGCTTACAGCTAACTGTGGTGGGATCGACACCAACATATGCACATGATCCCCTGACACCACTCCTTTGATGATCTCTACGTTTAGCTCACTACATATCTCTCGCGCTAGGTCTCGAAAGCGGTGTGCTAGGTCTCCCTTAAGAATCTTTTTACGATACTTTGTACACCACACCAGATGTATCTCCAGCTCTAACCGTGTATGGCTACCGCGTCGATATTCTTTCACTAGCTTCAGTTTACTAGCTTAAGCTACCAGCTAAAGCTGGGGGTTTATACCCTCCCATGCTGGGACAATCAAGGTATGAGGATTAAACCTTTAGAATGGGAGGCAAGCTGCTGTAATGCATCTTGCTCAAACACGATAAAGCTTTTTGCAAAAAAGGTATCCCTATCAGCATCTGGTAAGTTTTGGATAATTGCAGCAACAACAGCCACAGCCTCATCACGATGTTCAGCTTTAAGTTCCAATAAACTCGGATCGCCATGGAGCTGTTTCAGAACTACTTCACAGGTATCTTCGCGTCCTGAAAGTAACAATTCTTTACTTAAAGTGGGAGAGGTAGCACTCTGCCAAGCCAACCCATAACTTTCTAAACTTTGAATATTAGCAGGTAACGTACCTAAGTGTAATGACAACCATGTGTGTACATTTGGTGTTGACTCGAGCCATGTTTCTAAATCGTCAGCGTCATAGACCTGAACATCTGCCCAAAACCCTTCTTTTTTTCTTGCTTGGGCCCAGGCCTTTTTACCTCCCCATCGCCGTGAAGTAGCGAAAACATATGTACTCGAACTAGGATTGATGTTCAAAGAGTCAGCTTTACGTTTTTCATAGTCACTATCTGCTTTTGCCTTAACTTTTGCGTTGGTGGAGAATTCCCAAACAGAAACCCCTACAGGTACAAAAGTACTTTTCTCACTAGTGACTAGATATCCATCCCATCCTCCCATTTGGACTGCCTCATCTGTGGGAAAATCAATCTTTGAAATATTCTGTAAGTTGTGAGTATTTGCAAGAATAAGACGGCGTATCACACGTGGTAGAAAGGACTGAGCTTCTATGCGTTCAGACCATTGATGAAGGTCAGTTGCGTTGACCAATGTAATCATGTTCTATTTTACTAAATTTTCTTTTTAAATGTATCCTTCGCAATACTGAACCAAGACATTAATTTGTGATTTTTTAGGCTGAATTACACTTTTTTAAAAGACTTCCACCGTAAGTTTGTAAACCCTAGTTCACCCAGTCTTCAACCCGTAACCCCGGCACACGCTGAAACTCCTGCAGATGGTTGGTTACAAGTGTGGCATCCAATTAGAAAAGAATGCTACATAGTTTTAGTATTATATTTTTGTACTAGATTGTCCTAAATGATGTGCAGACAAATATGGCCCGAGCATCCACCAACTAGTTTATTTTTCTGTACTCGTGGTAATACTGTTGTTATCCTAGTGTTGAAACCTTATTGTTGAAACCTTCCAGAAACGTTTTGAGACAGAAATGTTTTGAGGCGTGTCCAAGCTTAAAATTAGCAGTGCTTACAGATACATGCGCTCAACTATTTGATAACAATATCTAGCGCTTACGTCATAGAACATAGTGGCAGTACAGTAACAACACAAGCAAAAAGGGGACACCATGCTCGATTTTCACAACAAAACAGCCGTTATCACAGGTGCAGCCGGAAACATTGGTCAAGCTACTGCCCAACTGCTAGCAAGCCGTGGCGCCAATGTGTTGGCAGTAGATATTGACGACAACGCGCTCACAGAGACCCTTAAGCTACTTAAAGCAGCCAACCCAGCAGGCAATCATGCCATTTGCCAAGCTGATGTTAGCCACCCGCCCAGCGTGAAAGCCTACGCGCTGCAAGGTGCTTCACTTACTGGTGAAGGCATTGATGTCTTTTTTAACAACGCGGGCATTGAAGGGGCAACAGCACCCATCACAACCTATCCAGAAGACAGCTTTGACAAAGTGATGGATGTCAATGTTAAAGGTGTATTTTTGGGGCTTAAATACGTTCTGTACGAAATGAATCGAGGGGGCGCTGTCGTCAACACTGCCAGCGTGTCAGGACTGGGCGGTAGCCCCAACATGATTGCTTACACAGCGTCTAAACACGCGGTCATTGGCATGACCAAAACAGCAGCGCTCGAGATGGCCCCTGAAAACATCCGCATCAACGCCATTTGCCCGGCCCCCATTCAAGGACGCATGATGAAAAAGCTCGAGCGCGGCTTAAAATTATCCGAAGAAGGTATGTCCAGAGCCATTCCCATGAAACGCTACGGCACTCCTGAAGAAGTCGCCAACTTTGTGGTGATGCTGCTTTCAGAAGAAGCCAACTACCTCACTGGCGGCATCTACACTGTTGATGGCGGTTTGCGGGCGCGTTAACGCGCAGCTTGCCAGTCTTAGCAGTTTGTCAATGCTAGCAGCCTGCCAATCCTGTAGCTTGCAAGCAATGCAAAATTTGTAAGCGGTGAGTACCTGCCCAGTTGGCTAAACGTGCTAACATCTACATTTGTCGCATTTTGTTGTGTGTACCTAAATGCGCGTTAGAGTTAGCTCTTAAACGTCCACTTGCTGTTCCCTTATGTATGTCATTAGTGACGTTAGTAACGGCTTTAATGCCCTCACTTAACAACATGTTGCATACAGCCAACAGCAGATATTTATTTGGCTTAGCAGTGTAGTTTGTTGAGTTGAAATTTTGGGGTTTATACCCTCGTGCTTATTCATGTCGTAACAACCTGTTAAAAGCTACACGTTTCCCAATCTAAATATCAAGTATCAAACGCCACAATAAGTATCAAACGCCACAATATTAAACACCGCGATCAATATAGCCATCAATCAGTTCACGCTAAAACTTTGAATCAATTAGCAGTCCGCAGCTAACTTCCTAGGAGGATGTGTGCGTCAGACAATTCGTGATTTGTCCGTGTACGTGAAGCGTTATCCGCAGCAGTTTTTAAGTGGCTTAGGGTTTTTGGTGCTCTCGAGCCTAGCTACCACCTTTGCGCCGCGCGTGGTGGGTGGCGCAGTTGACAGCCTCAGTCGCGGTACCATGACGATGCCCCGCGTGTTTCTTTATATCATCGGCGTCATCCTTACGGTGGGTACGGCTGCTAGTGCGATGATTATGGTCCGGCGCAAAATGCTAAATGCAAGCTGGGAAATTCAGTTTGACTTGCGCCACGATTTGTTTAAGCACTTTACAACCTTAAGCACTAGCTACTACGATAACCACCGCATTGGCGATTTAATGGCCCGCCTCACTGCCGACCTCAACTCGGTGCGCATGATGGTGGGGGTAGGCATTTTTATGGGTATGAACACGCTGCTTGTGTTGCTGTTTACCCTCACCCAAATGCTGCTCTTAAGCCCCGGGCTCACCCTCATGACCTTGCTGATTATCCCGGTGATTACGCTCACCTTTTTTTACTTGCTCAGGATTATTCACCGCCGCTACGAGCGGGTCCAAGACCAACTTTCCAATGTGTCTGCCATGGCCCAAGAAAATTTTAGCGGCATTCGGGTGGTCAAAGGGTTTGCCATCGAAGCGCGAGAAATGCGCACTTTTACGTCGCTCAATGACGAGTTTATCCGCCGCAATTTGTCGCTTACCCGGGTAGACGGACCGCTTTTTCCACTTATGGAAGTGCTGTTTGGTAGCGCTATTTCGCTGCTGTTGTTTGTGGGCGGGCGCTATGTGATTGGTGCGGGTAGCGACTTAACCATTGGCGGGTTTGTGGCGTTTGTGCTGCTCTTTGAAGGCATTCAGTGGCCCATTATTGCTATGGGCTGGATCGGCAACGTGATTCAACGGGGCATGACTTCATGGGGGCGTTTAAAAGAAATTTTAGCTGAGCCTGCTGATATTGCCGACGACGCACAGACGAAGTACGACCTCACCAAAGTTCGTGGCGCAATTGAGTTTCGCAACGTGTCACTCGTTATTGACGGGCTTAACTTATTAGATGATGTTTCGTTTACCGTGCCAGCCGGTCACAACGTGGGCATTGCCGGGCGCACAGGGTCGGGAAAAACCCTGATTGTGAATTTGATTGCGCGCTTAATTGAACCCACTTCCGGGCAAATTTTAATAGATGGTCACGACATCCGCCACTACCCGCTCGAGGTCTTGCGCAGGCACATTGGCTTAGTGCCACAAGAACCCTTTTTGTTTAGTGACACGCTGGCAGATAACATCGCTTACGGGATTCCCGAAGCGAACAATGATGAGGCAAGGCTCGAGTACGTTCGGCGCATCGCCAAGCTAGTGCAACTAGATGCTGATGTGATGGAATTTGCCGAAGGTTATAACACCAAACTAGGCGAGCGCGGTGTGACCCTTTCTGGCGGACAGCGGCAACGCACGGCGATGGCAAGGGCCATCATCCGCGACCCCAGTATTTTGATTTTAGATGATGCTCTGAGCGCGGTAGACACGCAAACTGAGGCCAAAATTTTAGAAGGTCTGCGCGAAGTTGCCGCGGGTCGCACCACGCTGGTGGTAGCGCACCGCATTTCAGCGTTTCAGCACAGCCAGCACATACTTGTGCTCGAGCACGGCCGCATCTTAGAAGAAGGTAGTCACAGCGAACTGATTAACCAAAACGGCTGGTATGCCGACATGGACAGACGCCAACAACTCGAAGACGCCCTCGAGGCAGCTTAGCTTTACAAAATAGCTTTACAAAGAGGGAGACCTTCATGGGACGCAAAGCACGACTTAAACGCGAACGCAAACAACATGCTGATGGTGAGCAAGTAGCAACATCCAAGCGCCGCCAACTCACCGACATGTCAAACATCCACTACTCGGTTGATACCGCCAAAGCAGAGGCTAAAGCTACCAGGGCCAGTAAAGTGGCCGCCCTACGCCAAGAAGGCAACTACGACGAAGACGGCGAAAAAATGACCAGCTCGTTTGACTTTAGCTTGACCCGCAGGCTACTTGCTTACTTGAGCCCCTACCTCAAGCAAACCTTTGGCGCAATTGCATTACTTCTGCTGTACAGCGCTATTGTTCCTGCGTTTCCGTTTCTTCTTAACTTAGCCATTGACCGCTACATTAACCCCGTGCGCGAGCCGTTTGCATCCCTCAGTCAAGATGCCCGCATTAACGGGCTCAGTTGGTTGGTGCTGGGCTACATGTCGCTACGACTTGTGAATTTCGGCCTGCGCTACGCTTACACCTACTTGGTGTCGTGGATGGGGCAACACGTTATCTATGACATTCGACGGCAAATTTTTGGCAAAATTCAGCGTTTACACTTAGGGTTTTTTGACCGCACGCCCGTTGGCCGGCTCATCACACGCATCACCAGCGATATTGATGCCATTGAAATGATGATTAAAGACGGTGTAGTAGGGCTTGTTGCCGATGCTGGCTTGATCGTCGGGCTACTTATTTATATGTTTAGCATCAACTGGCAACTGGCGCTTATTACCTTGGCGATTATGCCTGTGCTGTTTTGGTCACTTAATGTGCTGCGCTCGAGGATGCGCGATGCTTACCGGGCCGTGAGCTTGCGGCGCTCCAAATCCAACACCTATCTATCTGAAAATTTATCTGGTATGAAAACCGTACAACTCTTTAACCGCGAAGTGCGCAACCAACGCGGCTACGACAGCCTCAATCTTGATTTGTTAGACGCCCAAGTGGAACAAGTCCGCTGGTTTAGTCTGTTTTTCCCAACGGTGCAGTTTACAGGTGCCATTTCCATTGCGTTAATTTTGGTTTACGGCACGCGGCAAATTTTGGACATCAGTAACACGGTCATTACTGTTGGGGTGCTAACTGCGTTTATCCAGTACTCGTTTATGTTTTTTAGGCCCCTGCAAGATTTAAGCGATAAGTTCAACATCATCCAGTCAGCAATGGCCTCCTCTGAACGTATTTTTGGCTTGCTAGACACAGCAGAGGCCATCAACAACGCTGACGACGCGCTGTTATTTGATAGCTTCAAAGGCAAAATTAGCTTTGAGGATGTTTGGTTTGCCTACCAAAACGACGAATGGGTGCTGCGCGAGCTTAACTTTGACATTGACCCCGGGCAGTCTGTAGCCTTTGTGGGTCATACGGGTGCAGGCAAGACCACCATCATCAGCCTGGTGAGCCGCTTTTATGACGTGCAACGTGGTGCTGTCAAAATAGATGACAAAGACGTGCGCGACTACGATCAAAACGACCTTCGGCAACACATTGGCATTGTGTTGCAAGACCCGTTTTTGTTTAGTGGCACGATTGCTAGTAACATCACCTTGGGTAATGACACCATTCCCCGCGAACACGTTGTTGAAGCCGCCAAGTTTGTCAATGCAGATGAGTTTATTCGTGAACTGCCGCAAGGTTACGACACGCCTGTACGTGAACGTGGGGCAGGCTTTTCAACGGGGCAAAAACAGCTTATTGCCTTTGCTAGGGCGCTGGTGCAAAACCCAGATATTTTGCTCGTGCTAGATGAAGCTACCGCCAACATTGATACCGAAACCGAAGCGCTCATTCAAGACGCGCTGGCAAAACTTATGCAAGGGCGTACCAGCATTATTATTGCGCACAGACTTTCAACCATTCAAAACGTAGACCGCATTATGGTCATGCGCAAAGGCAAACTAGTGGAGTCGGGCAGTCACTTTGAGCTGTTAGAGCAAGATGGCTATTACCGCAAGTTGTATGAACTACAGTACCAAGAGCGTTCCGCAGCTTAATGAACTGAGTTCGAGGTTAATTTGCGTCAGAGACCTAAGTACACGACAAAACACCGAAAGCCGTATCTAGGAGTGAGGGGTCAAGATCACGGTTGGTAAGGGCACGCTGGATAAAATCAAGACCCAAGCGGAAGAGAGACCTTTCTTTACGACCATGGGACTTAAGGCGAATA
>JBCCOX010000251.1:0-7002 GCA_039025155.1 Deinococcota bacterium
CGGCTAAAGCTACATTACATGTGGAACAGTATCAGATGTTTTCTCAGACACTAAAAATGGTTACAGGTTGACATCACGTCTAATGCATTGGAGCGACATATCTTAAGCTAGTTTGTCTTGGCTATTTACCTATGCAATTCGGCTCGGGGATGCCTATCCCAAGGACGACGTTTCACCTTATTTTTAACAGCTTTTTTTGTATTTTGTACATGTCGCCGCCCAAACCTTATAAAATAACAGCATGAATGAGAAACTTACCGTTACGAGCCTTGCTGTCCTCACCCTGCTGAGCTTGTGGTGTGCGCCATGGATTGCCCTGAGCCGAGCAACCCGCGCGCGTAGCACGGTGCTACTGCTGCCCAACCGCGTCATTGATTTTAGCGGCCGCACCGACGCACTTAGTTTGCCGTCTGCAACTACAACCTTGCTGCTTACACTGCTTGCACTGCTGGTCATCGCCTTGAGCTATGTTGCAGCGAACCGGCTACGTTACGGCCTCTGGGCAGTTGCTGGTGTGGTACTCATCGTCACGGTAAGTATTAGCTTAAACGAGGTACAAACCGTCACCCAACAAGCCCGGATTGATGCCTTTGTAGGCGAACTTCAAGACGGACTGGCTGACCCTAACGACCGCATGGACGTGCCTGCTTTGGAAGCAGTTGTGGCAGATGTTCAAAATGTGCCGTTAACAACGTCTTTGGATGCTGCCAGAGACGCGGGCATCAATGTGCGGCGGCTACCCTATAACAACGCTGGGCTGGGTTGGGGCAGTTTTTTGGCTTTACTTACGGGCATCTTTGCGCTTGTTCTCAGCGGGCGTTATTGGCCAGTGGTAGGCAAATTTTATGACCGCGCGTTGCAACAAATTGCAGTCCCCACCATCTCCATTTTATTAGCACTGGTTGCTGCTGCTATTGTTGTCCTCACCGTACAACCTACACCCCTAGGCAACGACGTTACGCTGACACCTTTTGCTTATTTAGCTGGGCGGCTGGACACGCTTTGGTACGCTTATGAAATTTTGTTTGCCGTGGCCTTAGGGAGTTTGTCGGGGTTTTTAGAAGCACTTAAGTTTGCCACACCGCTGACGTTTACAGGATTAGCTGTGGCGTTTAGCTTTCGGTCGGGGCTTTTCAACATTGGTGTGCCGGGGCAGATGGTACTCGGTGCTGTGTTTGCCATGTTGGTTGGCGTGTATATGCCGGGCTCGAGACTCTTTGTGTTACCCCTCGCCGTGGTAGCAGCAGCGGTCGGCGGCGGCTTGTGGGGCGCACTACCCGGGTGGCTCAAAGCCCGTTTTGGTGCTAACGAGGTTATCAACACCATCCTCTTAAACTATGTGGCGGCCTCACTACTGCTGTTTTTACTGTCTTCGGAACATCAATTTGCAGCGCCTGCCTGGCGCATCACGCTGACAATTTTGATTATCAGCATCATTATTGTTGTTAGCTATTTGCTCAGTTTTGCCGTGCCTTTGTTGAAGCGCACCTTGTGGCGAGCGCCGCGCATCACCATGGCCGGGTTTGGCATTGGGCTACTCGTTGCGATGATTTTGGTGGGCTTGCCCCGAGAAGGGGATACCACCGTCACCTTTAGCTTACCGTTTAAAGTGCCCGGCTCGGAACCTAAAACCCAACTTTTACGTGAACCCAGCCGCCTTACGCAGTTGCCGGCGTTACTGGGGATTGACCTCGAGCAAAACCCCGGTAGCAACACCATCCCCGTGGATTATGCGCTCCCCTTGGTGGTTATCTTAGCGGGCTTACTGCTCGCGTTTTTACCAAGATTTGCACCCAGCTTAAAACCTTGGCCCAAGCGCTTACTGGCAACGTTCATCATCATCTATCCGGGCTATTTTGTGCTGGCATTTTTGGGCTTATCTGCCGTACCCACGCCGATTCCACCTACTCAACTGAATACGTCGTTTGTGCTGGCGATTGCCGCTGCCATTTTGGTTTACTTGCTGCTTTGGAAAACCAAATGGGGTTACGAACTGCGGGCGGTGGGATTATCGCCCAAAGCAGCCGAATATGGCGGGGCGGATATTGCCAGAAATACCATTTTGGCCATGACCATTAGCGGCATGTTAGCTGGCTTAACTGCTACACACTATGTGCTGGGGGGCGCGCTCGAGGAGTACTCCCTGCGCCAAGCCCTGCCTACTAGCGACGGCTTTGACGGCATCGCCGTGGCACTTTTAGGCGGCAACACACCGCTGGGTGTTGTGCTGTCAGCGTTTTTGTTTGGGGTGCTTAAAAGTGGCGGTTCAGTCCTGAGCATTACCTATGACCAGCTCAGTCGGGATGTTGTGAACATGCTTTTGGCACTTGTGGTGCTGTTTATTGCTGCTAAGGGCTTTTTACCTGAGTGGTTTACCGACCCGATTAAACGCGCGGCTCGGGCGGCCCGTTTGCAAACTCCCAAACCCACTGACCCCACTACAGCAACACCATCACCTGATCCCGAGGGAGCCAGTCATGGATAGACTTTTACTTATTACCCTGCTCGGGTCAGCTATTCGTGCGACAACGCCGTTACTATTTGCCTCACTTGGTGGCATGTTCAGCGAGCGTTCAGGCGTGGTGAACATTGCGCTCGAGGGCATCATCATCTTTGGGGCCATGGCCGCAGCGCTGGCAACCCAACTGGTAGAAGCACCCTTTTTAGCCAATGATCCCAATGCAGTCGTGCCGTTTGCACCGTGGCTTGGTCTTTTAGCAGCAATGCTAGTAGGCGGGCTAGCAGGACTTTTGCACGCGCTTATTTCCATTCGCTACAAAGCTGATCAGATTATTTCGGGAACTGCGATTAACCTCATGGCCATTGGCGTGCCGGCCGTTATTTTAGGCGGGTTATACAGCAATTCAACCTCGAGCACCCCAGTAGAAAACCGCTTACCCCTGTGGGGCAGTGGCAACTTTCAGCTAAGCCCACTGGTTTACTTAGCGTTTTTGCTGGTGCCAATTACTTGGTACGTGCTTTTCAAAACACCTTTTGGCTTGCGTTTACGGGCCGTTGGCGAAAAACCTGAAGCTGCCGATAGCGTCGGTATAGATGTAAAACGGATGCGCTACATGGGCGTGGTACTTTCGGGAGTACTGGGCGGTCTAGGTGGCGCGTATTTGTCAATTGGCAACTTCAACCAGTTTATTGCCGAAATGGCCGGTGGACGCGGCTTTATTGCGCTGGCTGCGCTCATTTTTGGCAAGTGGCACCCGCTGGGTGTGTTGGGCGCAACTTTACTGTTTGGCTCATTTGAGGCTGCTGCCACGGTGCTTGGTGGCCGCGCACTGTTTCCCTCTACGCTGCTTCAAAGCATCCCGTTTATTTTAACGATGCTCGTACTGGCTGGGTTTATTGGCCGGGCTATTCCCCCTCAAGCAACTGGTAAGCCGTTTGAAAAATAGTCCTATATAGGTACGCTCGAGCTAAACAACATAAGATACCTTCCACGAAGCATCACATCATGACTACTCTTGATGTGATGCTTTATTGTGATGTCGCCAATCTCGAGGCCCACCTTATCTTCCTAGTCAACATATATGTCTAGCAGGTATTATGCAAAGGTTATAGATCGCGTACAACACCTTGATATGTTGCTGTGATGGCATATCAGCCTAAGTTTGACAGGAGGTTACGACCATGTTCGAGCGCAGCTCTGGCATTTTGCTTCACCCTACATCTCTGCCCGGTGCTTACGGCATTGGCGATCTAGGCGAGGCGTTTTCGTGGATTAACTTTTTAGAAGCTGCGGGTCAGCAACTCTGGCAGGTTATGCCGCTTGGGCCAACGGGCTATGGCGACAGCCCCTACCAGTGTTTTAGTGCGTTTGCGGGTAATCCTTATCTCATTAGCTTGCGGCTTTTAGACGAACACGGCTTTTTACCCGAAGGTGCGTTGGAAGATGCGCCCACCTTTCCTATAGATACGGTTGATTATGGTGCGGTCATTCCCTTTAAGTTGGACATACTTGCAACATCGTTTACACATTTTAAGGGCCAAGCAAGTGACGCGCAGCGTGATGAACTTGCAGCATTTCGAGAGGCGCAAGGGTATTGGCTCGAGGACTATGCGCTGTTTATGGCCTGCAAAGAAGCTCATGGCGGTAGTGCGTGGAACGACTGGGACGCTGATATTCGCACCCGTAAGCCGGACGCACTTAGCCAAGCTAAACGTGAGCTTGCAGCTAGCATTGACAAACAAGTTTATTGGCAGTGGCTTTTTTATGAACAGTGGCGTGCTGTCAAAGACTATGCCAACAGTAAAGGTATTCAAATCATTGGCGACATTCCTATTTTTGTGGCGTTTGACTCTGCCGATACTTGGGCCAACCCTGAGCTGTTCTTTTTAGCTGATGACGGCAACCCAACAGTTGTGGCAGGTGTGCCACCAGACTACTACAGTGCTACCGGGCAACGCTGGGGCAACCCACTTTATCGTTGGGATGTCATGAAAAAAACGGACTATGCGTGGTGGGTAAAACGGTTCCAGTCCACCTTGGACTTTTTTGACATTGCCCGTGTGGATCACTTTCGCGGCTTTGAAGCTTACTGGGAGATTCCTGCCAGTGAACCTACGGCCGTCAAAGGGCGCTGGGTGCGTGGCCCCGGTCAAGACTTTTTTGACGCCTTAAAACGCCAACTTGGCGACCTTCCCGTGATTGCTGAAGACCTCGGTGTGATTACCGCTGGTGTGAACGCCCTACGCGATGACAACCACTTTCCAGGCATGCGGGTTTTGCAATTTGCCTTTGCAGGTGACCCTACTGACCCCTACCTGCCGCACAACTATGTTCACAACACGGTTGTCTACACTGGCACACACGACAACGACACAACTCTTGGCTGGTATCAACAAACTGGCGATGGCGAAAAAGATTTTATCCGCCGCTACCTTGCCAGAGGTGATGACGATGTCGTTTGGGAGCTTATTCGCACAGCCTTTGCATCTATTGCTGTGTTTGCCATTGCCCCGTTACAAGATGTGTTGCGGCTAGACGGTCACGCCCGCATGAATTTACCCGGAGCTGCTTCTGGCAATTGGGGCTGGCGTTTCACTTGGGAGATTATTGAAGATTGGTTGGCATCTTCCTTGTATGACCTTACCCATCTTTATGGACGAACACCGTTTGAAGCGCCTCAAGATACACCTTACAGACAGTCACAGACGGAGAGTGATGTTGAAGATGCGTAGCTTTTCTAAGTTCATTGAGTATAGTTAGACCAACATAAAAGAGGCTTCGTCACGCATACAAAGCCTCTTTATATCTTGTGTTGATGTAATACCAAAGTGATGTTTTGATGTCGCTTTGCGGCATCAAAATCGCTCGTGAGAGCGTACCCTTAGACGATTCAGACTATGACACTCAAGAGTCAATTTAGTATAAGCGATTGAAGCTGCAGCGGCTCGAGCCGCTGCTAGCTTTAGTCATTCAACAGCTATTCAATTTGTCCGCGTAACTCACCAGCGCCAAAATTCTCTGTGTGAATATTGACGTAGTACTGACCGTCTTTCAGCAACTCAACTTGATCGTCGTTCAAGGTTTCAGTCAGGCTCAAGGTTGCACTTGTATCTGTTCTGTTAGTCACTGTAATCACGAACGCTATACCCCCGTTTTCCCCTCGAGGAGCTTCATGAATGTGTGCAGGACCCGCATCAGCAACATCTAGCAAAGGTGAACTCAGATTAGATACACTCCCGTTTAGCGTCATCACATTCGTTTCTTCATCCAAAACAACCGTGACACTACCTGTAGCATCTGTATCAACTGGATCAGGAACTTCTTGCTCGCCTTCCAACGTAAACGTGTAGGTGATGGTGCTATCGTCATCACTGCTGCATGCAGCAAGTAGCAGAGAAATCAAGATTGCCAGTCCAACGCGCCAGATGGTTTTCATAATTACCCCCTTAAAGTGTGCTTCACCTTAGAGTAACATAAGAAATGTGGCTCAGGGAGCTTTTTACTAGCCCGTCATGTGGACTATACGAGGGGGACATTAGCAAATGTCGTTTTTGCATGTGTGTAATCATCAAGTGCGCCGGGCTCGAGCCTCAGATACTAGCACGCTATACTTAGAGTCATTATGCGGCTCTCGAGCACAGACATCTACGCCTTTCAAGCGCTGGGCTACTTGGGCATTCAAGACCCAGCACGCTGGGCAGGTAGCGATGATATTAGCCGTGCGACAGGTGTTGCCAAACCTTACTTAGCGCGTATTTTAGCAACCCTTTGCCAGCATGACATCATTGTGTCTAAAAAGGGTGCTGGTGGTGGCTACAAGCTAGCCCATGCTCCTAGTGACATCAGCTTAAAGCAAGTTATGCGCGCTATTGACGGTCCCGTAGCACCGCTAGCTTGTGTGAGCTTAAACTGGCATCAAGACTGCGTTCAAGCCCCTAACTGTCATGTGCAAGGGCGTGTCTGGGCGCGTTTGCGAGATGCTATTTTAGACATTCTAGAAGATGTAAGCGTCGCTGATTTAGCCCAAGATTTTCGTAACGGGGTAACCTACAATGTGTGTTTGCAGCATTTGTTACGACCGTCGTTGTAGGCTCATCGTTATAGGCTTTTCTGCTTTTGGGTTTAGCAATAGCTGTGAGTGCTATACCCTCTTAATAATGTCAATATTATAGCTGTCTACGCTTCTAGCTTCCCCTAGATTGTACGAGTCACCGCTTGTTGTGAATACTCGTGGAGATGCTACAACTATAGCGACATACGTAAACATTGAGCCATAGACTGGGCTGGTTTATTGGTACTCGCGCTGCTCGGTAAGTATGGAGCTAGCTCCATACTTACGGCTAACGCTATAAAACACCCAACAGCTAAAGCAGCCACAGCTCAAACAGCTACTGAAAAACTTGCGCTTTGGCACCTAGTTTGAGTTCTAAAAAGACGGTGTCGCTACCACGTTGCACTTGCAAGGTAACACTTTCGCCGATGCGTTTACTGCGCACGCTGGCAAGCAGTTCGTTAAAGTTGCGGGTGCGTTCGTCGTTAAC
>JBCCOX010000252.1:0-6993 GCA_039025155.1 Deinococcota bacterium
AATCAACTGTCAGTAACGGCTTGGGTAAGCCCGCAAGACCTCGAGACCGACCGCTTTTCGCACATTATTCGCAAAGCATCTGGACGCTTTGGTTCAGGCTATTTGTTTGCCTTTCAAAACCGTGGCCGTGAACTGTCACTTGGTATAAATAACTCGGCTGGTGAGGAAAGTAACACAGCGATTGAGCCCAGCTATTTTGCTGGAGACAGATGGCACTTTGTAGCTGGCACCTACGATGGAAGGTCGTTTCGCATCTATGTGGACGGGCGTCTTATCGGCACGCAACCGCTCATGCAAACAATTAACCCTAGTCAAGATGACCCGCTATTTATTGGCAGTTATTGGCGTGGGCAGTACTTTCAAGGAGGCATTGACGACCTACGCCTTTACAACCGTGCGCTAACCACCTCGGAAATAGAGCAACTTTATCAGCAAGAACGCCCCCTGGAAGCTCCCACTTCTCCGACTACAACAACGCCTCCAACAGCACCTATACCACCACCCTCAGTGCCTAGCCAAGGTGTCACAGTACCCACTACGGCCCCACCCACTGTGGATGCACCTAGTGCGAACACACCTAGTGCAGACGTACCCGGTAGTAATCTGCCTGCACCCCCACCTCCCAATCAAACACCTATCGCGCAACCTGTACCCGTACCACCTGCTGAGCCTCTTCCCACGCCACCTGCGGTTGTTTCGCCTACAACTGGCGATCCTACCGACAACTTGCCAAGCACTGCACCTGCGGTTATGCCTAGCGAGGCTCCCTCACCTGCCCCGCCACCACCAGATACCCCGGCTGTCATAACGCCAGTAGCTGAGTCGCCAGTATCCACAGCGCCCGTACCTACACCCATACCTACACCCACAGCCGCACCTACAACAGTAGCGCCAGTAACGGCGGAACCCACAGCACCAGATGGTGCGCTTACTGCCCCGACAGCAGTCCCGCCCGTTACTGAGCAACCTGTCACGGAGCAACCTGTCACTGAAACCCCCAGCACAGAGCCCGGTGTAGCGCCCTTGCCTGCTACACCAGAACCAGAACAACCTCCCGAGCAAGCTCCCACGTCAGAGCAAGCACCTGCCGGGCGCATCATACTGCCACCTGCACTCACGCCAGAGGTTTGTCAGGTACAGGTCGCTAACTACTTTGCTGAAAGCCGTCGGTTGGTCATTCCAGCGTTGCAAATTGCACTGCTTGATTCACTGACCCGCGAACCCACTGGCGAGGTTGCTACCTTTGCGGTGACCCTAACTCATGAACCTGATGGAACGGTGTTCACTATTGCAACCAGCAGTGTGTCGTTACTCGAGGAATCTGAGGTTGAACTCGCTTGCCGCGCCAACTATGACGGCCAGCGCATTCATATTCCTTTACTAGAGGCAGATGCCTATATTGAGTCTTTACCCGGCGTGCGGTTACCTGCCCCACGGCAACGGCTCGAGCTTGTCTTAGAACAAAACGGCGTAGACGACCGCACCTTTAAAGTTGAAAGCTTTGAGCTCCGCTAACATCTAGACCGAGTACTAGCTTGTAGCTATAGGGTCTTGTAACTATGAGGTGTAGTGCGACACATTGTGTCACTTTTTCAGGCACTTTGACACAATCTTAATGCTTTGACGTAACAACTTCATGCGTGTTATAACCATCTGTCTCGTAAGACATACTTCACAGGAGGAACAAGCATGAAACGACTTTTTATTGGTCTGCTTGCAAGCTTACTTGTAGGGGCTAGCAGTGCATTTGCGCAAGATTTTTTGACGATTGGCACAGGTGGCGTGACGGGCGTGTACTACCCTGTGGGTGGCGCTACCGCCAAAATTGTGAACGATGCTGACGTTGGCTTGCGCTTAACCGTCGAATCTACTGGTGGCTCTGTTTTTAATATTAAAGCTATGCAAGCTGGTCAACTTGACCTGGCACTTGCTCAATCAGATGTTGTCTATCAAGCGTTTAATTCACAAGAAGCTTTTGATGGTGACGGCGTTGATCAACTACGTACGGTCATGGGCCTCCACCCAGAACCCCTTCATCTCGTCTGTGATGCCAGCGCTGGTGTGAGCACCTTTAGTGACATTGCAGGTAAGCGCGTGAACATCGGTAACCCCGGTTCAGGTATTCGTAACACAGTGCTTGCCGTGATGGACAAATTCGGCTTTGACCCAGATAGTGACATTGTCGCTGAATCTGTGCGCGCTGCCGAAGCACCTGATCTACTTCGTGATGGTCGCATCGACTGCTTTTTCTACACTGTAGGTATTGGTGGCGCTGCCATTCAAGATATTTCAACAACAAATGACATTGTATTGGTGCCACTCGAGGGCGCTGAATTTGAAGCCCTTGTCGACGAGTTTCCTTACTATGCGTTTGCAACTGTTCCCGGTGGTACCTACAACGGTGTTGACGAAGATGTCACCATCTTTGGGGTAAAAGCACTTTTCACCACCACCACCGACTTAGACGAAGAAACAGTTTATACCATTGTGTCTTCTGTACTTGCTAACCTCGAGGACTTCCAAGCCACCCACCCTGCGCTTCGCAACCTCACCCCAGAAAGCTTTATTCAAGGCCTCGGCGCGCCGCTTCACCCCGGTGCAGAACGGGCTTATGCAGAAGCTGGCATGATGTAACTTTAAACCCTGTTTGTAGCTTGGCCAAGCACGCTTGTGATTCTACAGGCGTGCTTATTTTTATTCAGATAGGTTTTTAGATATACTGTAGAGAGACCTTGTGGATTGTGCTTAATCCACCTCGCCCGGCCACCTTTGGTCAACACAATTGTAAGATGTGATATATTCTCTGTAGTGGCATCGTATGGCTTAAACTATGCTTTTCCAACCTCGAATATCCCCTTGTATAGAAGGTTAAGCCACTAAAGGAGGCCCAAATGGCTAAAAAGAAGCGTCGTCCTTCCCCTAAAAAACCACTCACCAAAACACCCCAAGCGGATCAAGATGTCCTCCCAAACTCACAAGAAGCCCTTGCAGAGACTGCGGATGCAAAGGCTACAAATGCAGAAGTATCCAATATGGCGAGTACCGAAGCGGGCTTGTACCTAACCGACGCAGCCAACACAAATAACCAAAATGCAAGCAGCCAAGATGATGACGCTGCTGCAGATGCTGCTGCCGCTGCTGAAGCTCAGCGTATGGTGGAAGAAAGTGAAACTGGCGGACGGCAACTTAAAGGTGTCCTTCATTGGATTGTGTTTGGGCTAGCTATCGCATGGTCGCTGTTTCAACTCTCGATTGCAAGCTGGCTTACGCTGGACTCGGTGCAGTCACGCGCAATTCACTTAGCCTTTGCTATTACGCTCACGTTTTTGGTGTTTCCGTCCCGCAAATCCAAAAGTCACGACGCTCACTGGCGAGACTATGTCTACGTGGGCTTTGCCAGTTTTTTAGTGGTCGCCACGCTTGTTTTTATTATCCGAACCTACCCAACGCTTGTGTCAGGCACAGCTGGAAATTTAGCGAATGGAGTGACCAGCTTTGCTGAAATCTTTGTACAACGTGCTAGCTTACCCGCTTGGTTTACCGCTTTTTTAGGGCTTATCGCCCATGTGCTTTTAATTGCGTTCACACTGTTCGTGATTTGGTTTGCCAATTTGCTGTTTAACAACATTAAACGCGGTGAGATCAGTGGCAACGTACCCTTGTACGACCTTGTGTTTGCGGTGATTGCGGGCATAGTGGTGCTGTATCTGTTTACCGATTACACGGGGCTCCAAAATCGTTTTGGTATTCCCATTGAGCGGGAAGTCTGGTTTGGCGTTATTTTTATGCTGCTGCTCTTGGAAGCCACCCGGCGCAGTTTGGGGCCAGCCTTAGCCATCATCGGCTTGGTGTTTTTGACCTATGCACTTATTGGCCCGCAAGGGTTACTCTCGTTTTTGCGCTTACCCGGACTCATCGCCCACCGTGGTTATGATGTCAACCGCATCATCAGCCAAATGTATGTAACAACTGAGGGTGTGTTTGGCATTGCGCTAGGGGTATCTACCCAATTTGTGTTTTTGTTTGTGCTGTTTGGCTCCATGCTGGACAAAGCAGGTGCAGGCAAATATTTTATCGATGTTGCCAATTCCAACTTAGGTACTTTGCGCGGCGGCCCTGCTAAAGCTGCAGTGGTGGCCTCTGGACTGACTGGCATGGTGTCGGGCTCATCACTCGCCAATGTGGTGACCACAGGGACGTTCACCATCCCACTGATGAAACGCTCAGGTTACCCTGCTCACAAAGCAGGAGCAACTGAGGTGGCGGTGTCTACCAACGGGCAAATTATGCCACCCGTTATGGGCGCGGCTGCGTTTATTATGGCAGAGTTTGTGGGCATCAAGTACTTCGATGTGGTGCGTGCGGCGTTTGTGCCGGCAATTGTGTCTTACATTGCGCTGTTTTATGTGGTTCACTTAGAGGCTCTCAAACTAGGTTTGCGCGGCCTACCCCGTTCTGAACTTCCCCCACGCTTTAGTACCTTTATTCGCGGCGTTCACTTTTTAGTGCCGCTGCTCCTGCTTATTTATGGTTTGGTCATTGCCCGCTGGTCGCCGGGGCGTTCAGTGATGTTTACAATTGCTTTGCTTGCCTTTGTGATGTTCTTTCAGGAACCCATCAAAGCGCTTTATCTTAAAAAACCTTTAGGACCAGCGTTCTGGGCGGGGTTTAAGAGTATTTATGAAGGCCTCGAGGCAGGTGCGCGTAACATGGTCGGCATCGCTGTGGCGGTTGCCACGGCTGGCATCGTGGTGGGTACGGTGAACCTCACCGGCTTGGGCTTGCGCCTTACCGAGATTATTGTGACGCTGGCACGGGGTGCGTCGTTTTTGATTATCAGTGCGTTCACACCACTGGTGACGCTTTTTCAAGGCAATCCAGACATCTTTGCCAATACCACCCAGTTTGCTGCTGTACTCGTAATTACTGCACTTGCCAGCCTCATTTTGGGCTTAGGACTACCGACAACCGCCAACTACATTGTGATGGCCACGCTGACCGCGCCAATTATCTTTAACGTTGCAGGTGATTTTGGCTTTATGGTGCCGCTTATTGCTGCCCACCTTTTTGTGTTCTTCTTCGGAATTTTGGCAGATGACACACCGCCCGTGGGTTTAGCTGCTTACGCGGCGGCAGCAATTGCCCGCAGTGACCCCATCAAAACGGGGATTCAAGGGTTCACCTACGACATGCGAACAGCCATTTTGCCGTTTATGTTTGTGTTTAATACCCGCTTACTGCTTATTGGTGTGACCAACGCCTTTGTGGGCATCTACATTTTTGTAACTGCGTTGGTTGGCATGTTTGCGTTTGCAGCGGGTACGCAGGGCTTTGCCTTAAAACCACTTAACTGGCCGCAGCGTATCGGGCTTATTCTCACAGCGTTTTTGCTGATTCAACCGGGCTTAGTAAGCGACACATTGGGCTTTTTGATTGTGTTTGGTGTGTACGGCTGGCAGTATTACCAGATGCGTCAGCAAAGCTTACCCGCGACCACGTAGGTTGCGGTCAATACTCGAGCACGTCTTTGGTTCTCCATACCTCCATCAATATGTCGCCGTCAGTATGCCTCATCGATATGTTGCCGTCAGTATGCCTCGTCAAAGTCAATGTGTCACAACATGTCTCAATGTAGCAAGATGGGCATCTAGCTCGAGCCTAAAACGGTATACCTTGATGTTAGTATCACCACAATATGCAAGTAGATGCCCCCAACTACGTTAAGGAGACAGCGTATGTTTGAAACTATTTTAGTCCCGGTGAATGACACCGAGGTCAGCGCCAAAGCAGTTGCCACAGCGGTTAAGTTTGCGCAGGAAATTGGCGGCACACTCACGCTGTTACACTGCCTCGAGCCCCTGCCCACTTACACAGGTAGCGTAGCCAGCTATTTACCTGAAGGAGAGCTCGAGCGCGCTGCCAAAGAGTATGGGCAGAGCATTCTTGATAAATTTGCGAGTCAACTCCCTCATGGCGGAGGTCATCAAACCCATCTTCACCAAGGGGATAAAAAAGCGTGGCGCGAGATTGTTGCATTTGCTGAAGCCCAAAACATAGACCTCATTCTCATGGGCAGTCATGGGCGTACAGGGCTCGAGCACACGCTACTCGGAAGCGTTGCTGAACGAGTTGCGCGGCATACAGATATACCGGTGATGCTCATCAGCTAGGTGTGCATCATACTGGGTGTACATCGTTATAGTTCGCCATTCAGTTAAAGCTAGGTCATACCAAGTCTGACAAAGTACGTCATAAAACGTCTGCGTTTATGACGTGCTAGTCGGACTTGGATGCTTTGGATACTAGTGTGCTTCATCTTGCTCGAGTTACTTTTATTATTAAATAGCTATTTATTAAAGTGTATAAGTTATGCTAAATCACTTGGATCATGTCGTAGCATTTCCACGCTGATGCAAAGATAGGAACTGACAACACCTTCATTCTGTTGAGGTTTAGATACCTCAGTAGCATTCGGTATGGCATCGTTAAACTATGATTTTGTTGAGTTCGTATTATATTGCAAATTAATATGCTCTAACTTAGGTGATGGTGCTGCTGACAAGGCCATTATTGACTACATATTAGCGCGTGTCATTGAGATGATCTCCCTAACACAACGTGTTTTGCAAAACGCTACGAATCGGAATTGATCTGAGACACGCCTTCAAAACCGCGCCGCTTGCGTAGCCATTGGGACAGCCCTAAACTCGTGACGAGCAGCAGTAGCGACACCGCCAAATACGCCGGACGAAGGCTAATGCTGCGCGCTTCAAAATCACCTTCTATGGAGGCTCCAACCAACACCACCATGAGCGCGCCGGGCGCACCGCCAATGAGTGAGGCAACTAAAAACGGGCGCAGGTTCACCAGCAACAGTCCACACATGTAATTGATGATGTCACCGGGGACAAACAGCAAGCGGGCTATAAGCACAGTTTCAAAACTATTGCTGACAAGCCGCTTTACCAGCGGGCGCTCAGAAAGCTGGTAGGC
>JBCCOX010000253.1:0-6993 GCA_039025155.1 Deinococcota bacterium
CCGTCAATGTTGATGTCATCACAGGTGCGTACCTCAGCTCTGTAGGCAAGGTGTGATAACGCCTCAGTAAGACTTGCAAACACGCAGCCAGCCACGCCCTATCACGCGGATTGAGATAGGTAAGCGGATGGTTCACCAGTTTAGGATGCACCACCTCACGTACTATGCCCACGACTATTAAAGCCTCTGGCACGAGTTTTAAGAGGAGTTCAGGACTTCGTGACCACGTGTTTAAGCTAGCGTTTGCGCCTTCTAAGTCTCTGGCGGGATCGGGTTCAATGCCACCGGCTGGAAATAATAGGACACACCCGCCTGCTCGCAGATGCCGCACAAGCTGCCTCAACAACGCATCCTGCCGTGAGCCTTCAGCAACATAAACAAGCTTGCCTGCTAGGTTAGGTAATGCGGTGAGTAATGGGCGCTGTGCTGCCACAATGATGAGGTCGTCTCTGGAAATACTGGCAAGTAGCGCAAGCGCGTCAGCGAGGCCCGGGTGATTGGCAGCAATGATGAGCGGGCCACCTAGGGGAATGTGCTGACTGCCTCGAGCAAACTCAGCAGCGGGCTGACTGTAATAGCGTAACAACTCGTATGCAGCAGCTTGTAAGCCTACACAATGTATCTGCTTATCAAAGTGAATTAACTTCGCACTAAAGGTGGTAGCAACCCGATGCACCCAAGGCTTTAGCAAACGTCCTACAAAGCTTGCTGAGCTGATCCCTAAAGCACGGTAGAAGTCATCTGCATTGGCCTCAATAAGCATCTCATTGGGGACATCCGAATGAGGACTGGGGTCATGAAGATCGTCTGTCAATGTTGATGTTTTAAAGGCGATTTATGTCTGCAGATTTTGTCATCAATCTCAGTTCAACGCCAGCTATGCTAACGTTCGCATGTGAAATTTTCCCTATTCACAGCGTATGCCCCTAGTGAGTATTCGCAAGTTGTCGTGTCACAGGGCAACGCTGATGAAGTAGCACATGCTGGGGCCATATGTTGTACTCCACACTGCTAGCGTACAACATTCTGTATGTTGTATACTAACATCTCCCCAAGGCGTGACCGTGAAAGCGTGATTATACACCACTGACCTTGGGCTGGTTTGACCCTTTACGCTTGACATTCACACCGACATGTTTGTGTTGACTCCCCACCTTCTAGGAGGCCTGATGACCGTTGCGAGTAGAACCCTCAGCATCACCAAAAAAGATGGCAGTAGCCGCGAGTTTGACGCGCGCAAAGTTGAACAAACGGTTGCTAGAGCCTGCCGTGGCCTTGCGCAGGTTGACCCGCAGGTCATTGTTGAGGGTGCCAGCAAGCAACTTTTTGAGGGCGTGAGCAGTAAAGACATTATTAAGTCGCTGGTGATCTCTGCACGCAGCAACATTGAGCGCGAACCTGAGTATCAATATGCTGCTGCGCGCTTACTTTTGGGAGATATTTACAAAGAAACCCTCGGCCAAGATTTAGGGGATGTGGCGAGTGCCTATAAAACGGCGTTTAAGCGCAACGTAGAGCAACTCGTTGCCGCCGACATCCTCAACGCTGACCTGCTCACCTTTAACCTAGACAAACTGGCAGATGCCCTTAACCCTAGCCGCGACCAGCTTTTTAAATACTTGGGTTTACAGACCATTTACGACCGCTATCTGCTCAAAATTGACGGTCGCCGCTTTGAAGCGCCGCAAGCGTTTTTTATGCGCGTGGCGATGGGGCTTGCCTTAGCAGAAGATGACCGTGAAGCTCGAGCCATCGAGTTTTACAACGTACTATCCCAGTTTCAGGTGCTTAGCTCTACACCCACATTATTTAACTCTGGCACAGTTCATAGCCAAATGTCCAGTTGTTATTTAAATACTTTTGATGATTCCATTGACGGTATTTTTGACGGCCTCTGGCAAGAAGCGCGCAAGAGCAAATTTGCAGGCGGCCTCGGCATGGACATGACGCCGCTGCGCGCGCGCGGCAGTTTTATTAAAGGTACTAACGGCGAAAACCAAGGCGCGGTATTTTTCTGGAAGCTTTATAACGACTTGCTGGTGAGCGTGAACCAAGGTGGCAAACGCAAAGGGGCAGGCTGTGCTTATTTAGAACCGTGGCACGCAGACATTGAGGACTTTTTGTCCTTGCGCAAAAACACCGGCGACGAGCGCATGCGCACCCATGACATGAACACCGCCAACTGGCTCCCCGATTTATTTTTGGAGCAAGTCAAACGCGACGGCGAGTGGTATTTGTTTTCACCCAACGAAACACCTGAACTGCACGAGAGTTTTGGCAAAGCGTTTGAAGCGCACTATTGGAACTATGTTGACAAAGGCAAACGTGGCGAGTTGCGCGTATTTAAAACCATTAACGCCAAAGACCTTTGGAAAAAGATGTTACGCAGTATTTTTGAAACCGGGCATCCGTGGGTGACGTTCAAAGACCCTTGTAATATTCGCTATACCAACCAGCATGAAGGCGTGGTGCATAGCTCAAATCTATGTACCGAAATTACGCTGCACACCAAAGCCTCGAGCTACGACCAAGGCGTGAAAGTGGCTCACGGTGAAACCGCTGTCTGTAACCTTGCCAGCCTCAACCTAGAAGCGCACGTTGACCCGGTTTTGAAAACGGTTGACTTTGAGAAGTTGGAAAAAAGCATCACCATTGCCATGCGGATGTTGGACAACGTCATCGACCTCAACTTTTATCCAACTAAAGAAGCTGAAACGTCCAACTTGCGCCACCGCCCAGTGGGTCTTGGCAGCATGGGCTGGCAAAACTTGTTTTATGCACTAGATGTATCTTATGAGTCAGATGAGGCTGTCAAGCTTTCTGGCGAGCTATACGAGTTTATTTCCTACCACGCGATTCGTGCTAGCAGTGACCTTGCCGCTGAGCGCGGAACCTATGCCAGCTATGAAGGTTCAACCTGGTCACAAGGCAAACTACCTCAAGATACCTACCGCGACCTTTGTGAGGTTCGTGGCATGGCGTATGACGTGCAGGAAAGGCTCGAGTGGAATAGTTTACGCGACAAAGTAAAACAGCAAGGTATGCGCAATAGCAACACTATGGCGATTGCACCTACTGCCACCATCAGCTACATTGCAGGCACGTCTCAGTCCATTGAGCCTAACTTCAGCGTGCTGTTTGTCTACTCGACCCTTTCTGGTGAGTTCACCATGATCAACGAGTTCTTTGTGCAGGACATGAAAGCACGCAACCTGTGGAGTCCCCACATGATCGATGTAGTGAAACACGTGGACGGGGATTTATATCTTCTACCAGATGACGTTGTCCCCGCCGACCTTAAAGCCAAGTACATTACAGCTTTTAACCTCGACCAAACACGGATTATCGACTGCAACGCTGCCCGGCAGGTTTGGATTGATCAAGCTGTGAGCTTGAACCTCTACAACAACAAAACTAGCCTCAAATTCTTAAACGACATTTACATGCACGCGTACGAACGCGGACTCAAAACTACATATTATCTGCGCACAGTTGCCGCATCCAAAGTTGAAAAGTCAACGGTTAGTACCAATATTTTGGAGAGCTTGCCCACATCAACTGGGACTAACTAAATCATGCGAACAAAACACCATCAACTCAAGGAGGACGTATTTATGAATCAGCCTGACACCAACATTCAACCCCAAACTTATGACGAGCCTGTTGTGACAACCAGCAATGACGACTGGGATGAAGAATTGAGCCTCGAGGAATCCCAAGTTGCTGTCTCTGTGGCCAATGCATGCCGCATCGGCGATCCCGACTGCGAAAGCTGTCAGTAGGCGCTATTTGTGACCTTAGCAGCAGCACGTAACCATAAAACGGGACAACTCTTAGGGCCTGAGCTCGAGGGTGTCAACCAAATCTTGCCCCACATGCACAAGTGGGCGTGGCAGTGCTACCTAGATGGTGCCGCCAACAACTGGATGCCGACCGAAGTGCCGATGGCCAAAGACATTAGCAACTGGCATGCCAAAGATGTGTTATCAGAAGATGAAAAGCTGGTTGTTAAGCGCAATTTGGGCTTTTTTGCAGGTTCAGAAAGTCTAGTTGCCAATAACTTATTTGCGCTTGCCAAGCACATCACCGACCCAGAATGCCGTCAGTACATGGCCCGGCAACAGTACGAAGAGTGTTTGCACAACCACACGATTGTGTATATCTGTGATTCGCTAGATTTGGACATTAACGAGGTCTACGAAGCCTACTTGAACATCCCATCCATTAAAGCTAAAGACGACTTTTTGATGCGCGCTACCAGCGACCTCAACCGTCCCGATTTTCACACCAACACGCTACAAGGCAAGCGCGAACTCTATAAAGGTGCGTTTACCTATTACATCATCTGTGAAGGCACACTCTTTTACAGTGGGTTTGCCATGCTGCTATCTATGAGTGACAAAGTTCCCGGTATTGCCGAGCAAATTCAGTACACCTTGCGGGATGAAAGCTTGCACATCAAGTTTGGGACCCAACTTCTCAATACACTGCTCGAGCAACACCCCGACATCATGACCTCTGAGTTTGAGGCTGAACTAACCGAGCTTATGAAACAAGCAGTTGCGCTCGAGATCCAGTACGCTAAAGACGTGCTGCCACGGGGAATTTTGGGCCTCAACAGTGAGATGTTTGTCGATTACATGCAGTACATTGGCAATCGCCGGCTCGAGGGACTGGGGATGAGCTACCGCTTTGATAGCGACAGCAATCCATTCCCGTGGCTAGCTGAAAAAATTGACATTCAAAAGCAGAAAAACTTCTTTGAGACTAGAGTTACTGATTATGCCAGCTCGAGTGTTTTGGATGATGACTTTTAAGGTTCCCAACTAAATATTTACAAGTAAAAGCGCTCCTTGCAAATAAGTAAGGAGCGCTTTTACTTGGTCATTTGATCATGTCCTATTACACGAAATCCGCTTATATACCGGATTTCGTAGTGTATCTTACCTGCTCTGGCAGGGGCTGATCCCTTCGGGAATCAACCGGATTTGGTACTAGTAGCAGTTTCACGTGATGTTGATACAGTCAGTATCGCCAAAAGTAAGTCCAGCAAGATCATCTAACCTTGTGATATATCAACCTATCGTGTGATTGCTATAGACCTCAAACTGGGGATGAGGTCACGTGCATGAGTATAATTTTGACAATCATTTTCACGAGACCAAGTGAGGTTTGCAACTTCACAGTTTTGTAGGTTTTTAGCGAGCTAGACTACAATTTCACACTTTTCGCATTAATAGATTTGAGAAATAGATTCATCATATGTTAACGCAAGTACAAATGTCCCGGTGTCTGTCAACTAGTTTGCATTTAGGGTTTGCTACTAGCTGTTACCTTGACATTACGAGGCACAGCAGAGGGCACTATGTCGTCACACTAAACCAACAGCTTGGCGGCAGCCTCAATTTGTGCTTACCTCGAGACATTCCTTGGAGGTTTGTGTTATGAAAAAGTATCTTGCAGCAGCAGTGGTTTTAGCCGTAGTGGGTATTGCGTCTGCGCAAACAACCTACAACATTGATCTTGCACACACTAGTGCCAACTTCCGTGCCTTCCACGCAGAAACAGGCTACACCTACGGCCGTTTTGACGAGTACGAAGGCACGCTTGTGTACGCTCCTGAGTCTTTAGACGAAAGCTCGTTTGAGTTTTTTATCAACGCTGAAAGCGTGAACACCAACAACGGACAACGCGACGATCACTTGCGCAGCCCAGACTTTTTCAACGTTGCTCAGTTCCCCACACTCGAGTTTGTATCAACTGCTGTTGCTGCCACAGACGATGCAGACGTTTATGCAGTGACAGGCGACTTGACCATTCACGGTGTGACCAATGAAATCACTGTAATGGTTGCAAAAACAGGTGAAAATACCAACGCACAAGGCAATGCTATCATCGGTTTCTTAACTGAGTTCAGTGTTGACCGTACCGACTATGGCATGACCAACTTGCTTGGTGCTGCTGGTCCTATGATCGACGTTATCTTTAGCTTTGAAGGCGTTGCTAACTAAATAGCAAACTAACTTAACGATTAGATAAGTTGTCATGCAGGAGATTGGGATAACCAGTCTCCTGTTTTTTTGTTAAAGACAAGTTAAAGCAATTTCTGCTTATGCGTTAATTGATTGATGCCAGCTTTGAAACCCAGCTCCGCATAATAAAAATCACTGACGATTGTTAGGTGACGGTAGGGTTAACCTCGAGGTAGGCTTTTTGTAGATTACGATGTCATAGGAGATAACGCCGTGGATGATTTTTTAGTTAGGTCTGTTGTGTTGGGTGTGTTGTTACCTGCTGTTGTCAGTGGGGTCATCACCTTGCTAGGTCGGCGCACTTTAGGAACGTGGGCGAGTACGTTGGGGATTAGCTTAGGATTTATAGCTGGCTATATTGGCGTACAAGGCTTACCCTCTATACCCCTTACCGTCACAGAGCTACTGCCTGTCGTTGCCGGTGTGGCCCTCATCTGGGTATGGTTTGAACGCTTTTGGCATAGTACAGGCTGGTTAACGTGGCTATTGCGACTGCTTCCTTTAGCGGCTTTAGGTGTCTTTTTACGGCAGCGTTTGTTTATCGGCCAAATCACGTCTCGATTTGGAGCTTGGACACCGTCAGAAACAGCATTCAACATTGCTATTCCGCTCATTACTGTGGCGTTGTTGTGGATATTTATCGCTGTCAACGGTGCAACTACCTCATCAAGCGCCGAAGCTGATGCTGATGCAGCCCCCAAACGTCACACAGCTATTTTGCCAACAGCGTTAGTGCTACTTTGTACGGGGTCGGCGGTGTCGTTGGTGGCTGCTGGCAGTGCCATTATGGCCCAACTCATGGGCGTGCTCACAGCAACTATCGGTGCGGTGATGGTTCTTGCGTGGCTTTGGCCAGGTGCTTACCTTGGCGCAAGTAGTGCCGCTGTGATTGCTTTGGTGCTAGGCAGTGGGGTAGCACTAGGCGGCTTTTTTGCAGCTACTCTACCGTGGTATGCAGCGC
>JBCCOX010000254.1:0-6984 GCA_039025155.1 Deinococcota bacterium
AGGTGAAGATAACTATCAGCAAAAAATCCAAGCTATTGCAGAGGCCTTGCAAGCATGGCAGGGGCCCATTGTGCTAGCAGCCCATGTTGACCCAGATGGCGACGCACTAGGCAGCACCTTGGCGCTTAAACGGGCGCTTACGTCCCTCGGTAAAACCGTCACTCTACCGCTAACGCCGCCACGGTTTTTAGCGTTTTTAGCAGCACCGGGTGAGCTTAGTGAGCCGCTGGATGCCTTGCCAGATGAAACCTTGCTAGCTGTACTAGATGTGTCTGATTTGGCGCGGCTCGAGGGGACTCCTCACGAAGGCGCAGCGATGACAGTCAACATTGACCACCACGGTACTAACGACCGTTTTGGGGAACTTGCTTGTGTACAACCAAGTAAAGCCGCCACCGCCCAAATAATCAAAGACCTTATTGACGCACTAGGGGTTACTTGGACGCCAGACATCGCTACGCCATGTTTAACGGGCATCCTTACAGATACGGGCTTTTTACGTTTTGGCAACACCACACCAGACGTGCTGCAAGCTGTCTCCGAGTTAATTGGTCACGGTGTTGCTTATGCGGAACTCACCGACCGCTTACAGTGGCGGCATCCAGATTATTTCAAGATGCTAGGCCAAGTGATGAGCACCATAGATTTCCCGTTAAATGGATTAGTGGCCACCGCCGACGTTACCCACGCCATGCACGCACAAATAACCCAAAGTGAAGACGACTCTGATGATTTTGTGGGCGTTATTCGCTACGCGGAAGGTTGCCAACTAGCCATTCTTTTCAAAGAACGCCATGATGCTGAACGAGGTGAGCACGTCAAAATTTCTGTGCGCAGCCGGGGTGTGTTATCTGCCCAAGCTATCTGTGTGAGTTTAGGTGGCGGCGGGCATGTTGCAGCGGCTGGGGCAACGTTAATGATGCCGCTTGCTGAGGCCAAAGAGAAGGTGCTCGAGGCAGCACGTAATGAGCTTGTGGCTAAAGGCCTACTGTAAGTCAACATTGATTGATAGCACGTGCATGATTATCTAGTGATGTACGCAGTCGAGAACGACATTTGTTAAATGGACAGCCACCAAGCTTGTGAAATTGGTAGGTTGTCATCTCGAGCTGTTCTTACCAAACCGGGTAATTTTGAGGCTATTGTTCTGGCAATATACCTGCTCTTTAGATAACAATCGAGTATTACGAATGGGGTTCTGGCTTAGCTTTTAGAAGTAGCTCTGACGCTACACAACCAAGGCTCTTTTGAAGGGCATTCAGTATCACTCATAAGTGACGCTGGCAGCTTATACTGGTGGGCGTGTTGCAGGTGCTCGAGCTTCAAGACCTTGCTATTGTGGACGCGCTGTCGTTGGAACTAGGCGCAGGTCTCAATGTCCTAACAGGTGAAACTGGCGCGGGTAAATCTATCTTGGTAGACGCGCTGACGCTCCTGACGGGCGGCCGAGCAGACAGCAGCTTGGTGCGCCAAGGTGCTCGCCGCGCGCTGGTACAGGGTACGTTCGACCAAGCGAGCGTGGCGGACAATGTGATCGAGGTCATGTCGCGCCGGATTCAAGCGGGTAAAAGCAGCACTGCCCGGGTTAATGGTGAGGTGATTACCGCCCGCGAACTAGCAGCTATTGGGCGGGCGCTTGTAGCCATTCACGGGCAACATGCCTCGCAAACTCTGCTAGATACAAGCGCCCAACGGCAACTTCTAGACCGCACGCTAGATACATCTGCTCAGGAGCTACTCACAACGTATCAACAAGAGTTTGCACGGTATCAACAGCTTGCCAAAACCTTAGAAAGCTTGCAAGAAAGCGTGCGCGAGCGGGCCCGGCGGTTGGACGTGTTGCGCTACCAACTAGATGAAATTGATGCCGCCAACCTCAGTGAAGGTGAAGAAGCAAGCCTCACTGAGCGGGTGCAGAGTTTGCGCTATGCTGAGCGGATTGTTCAGCAGGTGGGGCAGGCTACCGCCCTGCTGGTAGATGCTGATGTCAACGCTACCGAACTAAATGCCACCGAGCTAGTAGGGCAGGCTCGAGACAGTGTGACAAGCGTTGCCAAATACCACGGCGACCTAGCGACCTTAGCCCAAGAACTAGACGACGGCCTCGCCGCCCTGCAAGCCACCGCAGACAGTCTCAGCGAGTTTTTGAGTGGTTTTGAAACCGAGCCGGGTGAACTAGAGCAGCTCGAGGCACGCCTTACGCTCATTGAAAGCCTCAAACTAAAATATGGTGACAGTGTAGATGCTATTTTGGCTTACCGTGAAGATGCCTTGGAAGAACTCAAGCAGCTCGAGCGCGCTGACAGCGACCTAGATAACTTACAAGCGGATTACACCCAGCTCGAGACAAGCTTAGTTGCGCACGCCCAGCAGTTGTGCAGCTTCCGTGCAGAGGCAGCCCAAGCCCTTTCGTCTCACGTGACCGAGCAACTGCAGCCATTGGGCATGCCAAACGCCCGTTTTGAAGTGACGGTACAGCCAAGTGTGCGGCTCAGCCAGCACGGGCAAGACGAGTTACGCTTTGCGTTTAGTGCCAACCTCGGCGAGGCCTTAGGCAGTTTGCAACAGGTTGCCTCTGGTGGCGAGCTGTCGCGGGTTATGTTAGCACTGAACGTAGTCACCGGGACAGATTGTCCTACGCTTATTTTTGACGAGGTAGACGCAGGCATTGGTGGGCAGACGGCCCGTGTTGTGGGGCGCTTACTCGCTGAACTTGCCCAAGATCATCAAGTCTTGGTGGTGACACACTTAGCTCAGGTGGCAGCTTTTGCAGATCATCATTTTTTGGTTGCCAAACAAGAACAGGACGGCCGAACCACCACCCACGTGCAAAAACTAGACGCAACACGCCGCGAACATGAACTGGCGCGGATGCTGTCGGGCAACGTGAGTGATACGGCGCTTGCCCACGCCCGCGAGTTGCTCGCTGAAACGTCAACGGCATCATCTCAACAAGCTGGCGTGCCCGCAGCCGAAGCTAACCTAAATGCAGCTAGCCCAAATGCAACTAGTCCAAACGCAACTAGCTCCAAAGCAAGGTCATCTGCGCCTAAAAAACGCCGTGAGAAAGTGAGGCAGTAGTGTCTAAGCAAAAGCGGAAAACAAACAAGCCTAGTCCTCGCCAGAAGCCGTCAACATCTGCAGCAAGCTCCCCGAGTTACCACGACACCTACGATGCTGAGGGCGTTGAACGCCAAGACCCCTGCCCGGCGTGCCAAAGTGACAACACAGTGACGTATATCTATCATGAAGGTTTCATTGAGATCGACTGTCGGGACTGTGGATTTAACAGTGAGGCAAGTGGTATTGCCGATTTAACACGCTACGCTGGAGACCTGCTCGAGGCAAGCCCAGTGCCGCCGATACCGCTCAAAAAAATCAAAGCATGAGCTTGCTTAGGTGCTTGCTAGTAGGCGCTAAGCTGAGCAACTCACAGGCCGTGAGAGGTCTGTGAAAGCTTAACAATTTCAAAATAACATAGCCTCTCATATTATTCTAATTTGACTTGAAGTTGTTCCCAAAAGCGGGTATGTTGTCACAACACGTTAGCGTATTTGCGAAAAACATCACAGCTAGTTGGCAGCTCACATTGTCAGTCAATGTTGAGCAGGCAGACATTTAAACACCTAGATATTAAAGCTAGGGTATTAGAGCTAGGTTCGACTCACGAAAGTAAGTCAGGCATACAAAATATTAACCTGTGAATGTCAGTTTAGTGTCAGATACATAGCTTTTAGATACATAGCTTCAGATGCACAGCTTAATGACAGCACAACTACTAACGTGTTACCACAGCCATTGAATAACGGGGGTGACGGTTGACCAATATCTTACACTGCTTCAGATAAACCAAACTGGCAAATAGAGTGAAATCACTGAATGACTCACTTGCTAAACAAATTTTAAACCAAAAAAGTTGATAAGTTTGTTGACAAGCAGCGTAAGAACAAGCATAAACAGCGCGAGCAGGCGGGCGGATCGCGTATTGGGACATCACGAAAGGAGTCAGCTATGGAAATAACAACCGTGCTAACTTTAGATGAGATTCTCAAGGGACTAAAACACTACAAACGCATCGCAAAACAAGACTTGCTAAGGGCGACGGAGACGGCCAATCCTGAGCTGTTTCGTTCACATGCTGAAGCCCGCCGCAGTATCTATGCTGAGTTAACCGCTACAGCCGAAGAGGGCATCGCCAGAGAAGTTGTGGGCAAAGCGCTCGAGACCTACCGTAAGCTCCCCTTTGTGACAGGCACGCCAGACGACGCCTATGTTGACATAAAAGGGCAAGAAAACGCGCTCGAGAACTTCTTTTTGATGGTTGGTCTAGACCCTAAAACGCGCCGTGAAGTGCGTAGCCAGCGGCCAAGCCTAGCCACCTTGCAAGCCTCAGCGTAACATTGCTTGCGCCTAAATTTTCTTGACTCGAGATTTTCTTGAACCTAGATTCCCTTTACTTAGAAGCTATCTGAAACGTCTTTGAAACCGTCAAATAGAGGCTTTCTTGGTTAACCCACGGCTCAGGTCTTCTGGATGAAGACGCCTAGTGTTGACCTTGAGTGACCATGAGGTTTCATCGAGTGGACATGAAGTTTCATCACGTGGCCCTTTTTCAAACAGGTTCTTAAATTCCCAGTACTTAAACTCCCAGTACTTCGACTTAAAGTACTGTTAACCCCAACTTAAAACGCTACTAGCGGCATCCTCATTGAGGTGTCGCTTTTTTGGTGTTGAGCTTGCGGGGTGCTACGCGCAAAAGCGTTTATGCGTTGCTGTCATGCTAGACTAGAGCTGTGACCAAACATCGCTTTATGCGTGACCGCAAGCATAAGGTCATTGCCGGCGTGACTGGAGGCATGGCCCGAAAATTGCGCATGAACGTGAAACCTGTGCGCATTTTTTTACGGCTTATGATGCTCCTGCCGCCATTTTTTGGGTTTTGGTTTTTAGTCTATATGGTCACTTGGATAGCTACCCCAATGGACCCAAGACCAGAGCGCGTCAAAAAGCGTGACCACGAACTTCCCCCAGCAGAAGCAACCGCAAGCGACCCTGCTGTTGAAGCCCTCGAGCAAGTTGCTGGCAAGGTACGCCTCAAGTTACTTCTGCGCCAAGTTTCTAAACCTGTTCACGACAAAGTGTTGCGGGTTTATACGCTGCTCAAAGAAACTGTGCCCCAAGCTAGGCAAAACCGAGCCGGGCTAGATTATGACATCTACACGCTGCGGCAAACGGCCTTAGAGTATTTTCCTGAAACAGTTGAAACCTATCTTGCCTTACCTGCTCGCTACGCCCGTGAGCACCGCCTTTCAGACGGTAAAACGGCTGAGGAAAACCTGCTCGAGCAGCTCAGTCTTATTGAACAAAGTGTCGAAGAAGTGGCAACAGGTATCTACGAGAACGATGCCAAGCAGGTACAAATTCAGGGGCGGTTTTTGGCAGATAGGCTCGAGCGCGAAAAAATTCTACGCTAAAAAGCATTTCCATCTGGAGTTGCTGGAGCAACTAAGTCATGCGAGCCATGCGAGTTGAAATAAACCCACTAAGCGTGGGGAGTTTCTCTTTGAATTGTTAAAAGTATTTTCACAAGGAGCCACATGCCTGCTTACCTCATCTACCGCGCAAGCATTTACGACATGGACGCTTACCGCGAGAATTACATGAGTCAAACCCCGGCTATTTTAGAAGCGTATGGTGGTAAGTTTATCGCCAGAGGTGGCACTGTAGAGACGCTCGAGGGAGACGTGGAAAGCCGCCGCGTAGTGCTGATTGAATTTCCGAGCATGGAGGCAGCAAAAGCCTTTTATAATTCTGACGAATACACTCGGGCAAGAGCTGCTAGGGCTGGCATTGCCGACGCGCAGATGATCCTGCTAGACGGTGTGCCGGTAGAATAGCCTGATACCTAAAACAAGACTTCGTACGCTTTACACTTGACGGCGTACATAATTAGCTTTAAGCTAGTGAGCGCATTACCTCGCTAGACCCTGCATGTTTTGGTCTGGTTATGTGGCAAGCGGTTTTAGACTTGCCCACAGAGAGCTCGGTAGCAATTTCATATCGTTATATACGCATTGTTGTATACGTAAGCGTGATGATGCTCGAGCTAGCTCATTTTCCTTTTTAACTAACTTAACTATAGGTGTAAATGTTTTTGGGGACAGGCGAGGCTGCATGTGGATATTAGACGCGCCGTGTAATTAGGTTTTGCACCTTACACGGATCATTACCCAACGCCTCCCTAGGTTGTCAGGTTACATGACAGCCTTCTTGCAGACACATGAAAGTGTGTCTGTGTACTGCCCTTAACCTGTGTACTAACAGACGGCTGTGCAGTTGTGCAGTCACTTGTGTTGTGCCAAAACACCTGCAACTTGATTGCCGGCAGTCTCAATCAACATTGTGTCTAATTAGCTAGCACTATGCCCTGTGGGTAGATACAGATGTGGATAGATACAGATTATTGCTGAGCATTAGCAAACGGTGCATAGCTCAGCTAGCAGCTAAACGCTGGTGATAGCAGTCTGATGGCATCTACTTACAGGTTGGCAGTTTCCTGAAAGGATAGTTTATGTTTAACAGTTATCCGCTCCCCGAGCGGGTGTTAGCCGCGCTAGATAAGCGCGGGATTCAGACGCCAACGCCGATTCAAGCTGAAACCTTACCGCTCTCTTTAGAAGGTGCAGATATTATCGGCCAAGCCCGTACAGGCACAGGTAAAACCCTTGCCTTTGGGCTGCCAATTGCGACCCGACTAGAAGCCTCAAAGGTTAAAGGCCGTGCGCCTAGGGCAATTGTGGTCACACCAACCCGCGAGCTAGCCTTGCAAGTTGCAGGCGAGCTGACTTGGTTAGCAAGTCACCTTACTGTAGTGGCCATTTATGGCGGCACTGGCTACGGGCAACAACAACGCGACCTGTGGCGCGGTTGTGATGTGGTCGTGGCCACGCCGGGGCGTGCGCTTGACTACCTCAAGCAGAGTAT
>JBCCOX010000255.1:0-6976 GCA_039025155.1 Deinococcota bacterium
CAACGTGCAACTGGTAACGATGAGGCCTTGAACACAGCCCGTGAACGTTTTGCCAAAGGTGAGATTAACGCGGATGAGTTTGCGAGCCTCAAAGAAGAACTTGCTGGTAACCAAGCTGAGCAAGCATCAACATCAAGACCTTCAGGTATGGGGTTTGGTCCGTTTTCTGGCTGGGGGCGTGAGCGTGCGCTAGATATTGCCAGAATGCGGCTTGCCAAAGGTGAAATTACAGCCGAAGAATTTGCAACTGTGAAAAAGACGCTCGAGGCTTAAGCAGAATCATCTGATAACTGGACCAACACAACCTTAACGATAGCACCGAGTCAACCCTCATTTTGGCTCGGTGTATGCTTGATAGCAGATGATGTACACATTGATGACGCGCTAGGCGAAGGCAGATATTTGATGGCAGATACTATTTTGATAGTTGAAGATGAAACCCGCTTGGCAGATATTTTGGAAGACTACCTCAAGCGGGAAGGGTTCCGTACCGAGCGGGCTAAAGATGGTCAGCGAGCGCTCGAGCTGTGGCGGACTGCTCGCCCCGACATGGTCCTCCTTGACCTTATGCTACCCGTTCTGGACGGCTTTGAAGTTGCCCGACGTATTCGCGGAGAGTCAGCAGTGCCGATTATCATGCTCACTGCCAGAGATGAAGAGGTCGATAAGCTTTTGGGTTTGGGCCTTGGTGCAGACGACTATGTCGTTAAACCCTATAGCCCACGGGAGGTTGTGGCGCGTATTAAAGCCGTACTTCGCCGGTCTAACGGTCAGTTAGTTGCACCAGAAGTGTATAAGGCAGGTGAGCTCGAGGTCGACGTGGGGCGTTTTGAAGTGCGTTGCGGCTCAGCTCTCATCGACCTCACAACGAGCGAACTGCGGTTACTGGCGGCGCTCGCCAAAGACCCTGGCATGGTGCGCGCGCGGTCTGAACTGTTAGCGGCCTCCGGCGATGGTGAACGCTATGCGGACGAACGCACGGTGGACGCACACATTAAAAACTTGCGTAAAAAGTTGCAGGATTGCGGTGCTAAGTTAGAAACTGTGCGCGGTGTCGGCTATAGGTTGCGTGCTTAAATGGCACACCATCGTTCCGCAAAACCCTCCAAACATGTACCTTTTGGCGCGCCACCTTGGGCTAAACACAAGCGCAAACGTAAGCGTCAAGGGCTCAGACACCGCCTTACCTTTATGTTTGCGTTTGTCGCGCTGGCAGCGGTGAGCTTAACCTCGTGGTTAACCTTGGGTGCGGTATTTGAAACTCAGCAGGAACTTTTTAGCGATGAGTTTACGACTCGAGTATCACCTTCTCATCAAGCGAGTGGTTCTACGTTGTCAGATGACTTAAGCCAGATGCGTCAGGAGAATGGTCGCATTCCAGCTAGTAACCCTGCTGAGACTCGTCATTGGCGTGGCCCACCTTTTGGTTTTGGTAATGAAGGTGACTGGGATGATAACGACCGCTGGAGTAATAAAAACCATTGGCAACCCTGGGGATATCCCAGCTGGGATGGTGATGTGCCTGTACCTGTGCGCCAAGCAGCTAGAGAGATCACTCAAACTGCGTTTCGAGCAGCAGGTTTGTCGTTTGCGCTAGCGTCCATCGTAGCTGCACTCGTGACGCGAGTGCTGACCCGACCTCTTAAAGCACTTACAGATGGTGCCAACCGTTTTGAAGCGGGTGAGCGCGGCCTCCGGCTGAACTTACCGCGCAACCGCGATGAACTGCGCACCCTTACGGAGGCGTTTAACAAACTCGTGAGCGGCTTTGAACGTCAAGAAGTAGCCCAACGCAATTTGGTTGCCGACATTGCCCACGATTTACGTACGCCCCTTGCAGTTATGCGTAGTGAGCTCGAGGGCATGCAAGATGGCGTCGTTGAGCGCGACGATGCCGGCCTCACCCGCTTACACGGCGAAGTAATGCTGCTCTCGAGACTCGTCGACGACCTGCGCACGCTATCGCTAGCAGAAGGCGGCGGGCTTTCCCTGAAGCGTGAAAGTACCCTAGTGCAACCCCTGCTTGAACAATGTGTGAGCGCTTTTCAAACGAGAATTACAGAAGCTGGTATGACCCTCACATTAACCGAGGTTGACCCTGCACTAATAGCGTTTATTGATCCGTTTCGCATCACCCAAGTGCTCAACAACCTTTTGGATAATGCCATTCGCTATGCTGCCCCTACTGCTGTAGAGGTAGGCGCGCAAGCAAACGCTGGACAAGTTGAAATTTGGGTACGCGATTATGGGTCAGGATTATCGCCAGATAGTTTAGGGCGCGCGTTTGAGCGCTTTTACCGTGGCGATGCATCCCGAACCCGTCTAGATGGTCAAGGTGAAAAGACGGGCTCAGGGCTGGGGTTAGCTATTGCCAAAGCACTGGTTGAAGCTAACGGTGGCAGTTTAGATGCGCGTAATCATCCAGAAGGTGGTGCTGTTTTCACCTTGACGTTGGATGTCGGTTAGGTTAATGGCAGCTTCTCTGGAAAGTCATCTGAAAGGTCCTTGGCGAGGCTCATTGTCATCTGATTGATGAACTCAACTACCGTGTAGGACGTTGCTTACATTGATTGGTGTAGCTAGGTGATTTCCAGAATTGACCTGTTAAGACAGGCTCCAATGCCATGTCATCGGGATTGATGACATTTTAGCTAGTCGCTGATATCCTTAGAAATCTTCTAAGCAAAAATACCTTGAGACTTCTGCAGAAGCTTGCTAAGCCAGTTGATATCAACATAAGTTTGCTCAAATGCAAACTCAGTGCGAATAACGTTGCCGGGTTTGTTGTCTGTACCCAGTTGCTCAAAAACGGCTTGCGCCTCAGAAAAATCTTGCTCACTAGTGTAGTCACCTGGGGTGGCTATGCAGATGATGTTGGCTGCTCGAGCAGCTTGCAAGCTCACGGCTGTATCTTCAATGGCGACAGCATATTCAGGGCGCACACCGAGCGTTTGACAGGCATACTGGTAAACCTGCGGATGAGGTTTAGATTCACTAACATTATCAGCACTGGTGACGACATCAAAATCTGTAAGTGATAGCGCGTCTACCCCAGCTGCAATCGCCTCAATATTCGCGCGTGATGTCGTTGACACAAAGCCGAGCTTAACGCCGTGTTCGCGGGCCTCGGCAATAAGCCTGCTCACGCCAGGACGCAGCTCAATACCCGCGTTTAGCACATCTTGAAAGTGCTTACTCTTACGCTGGTGTAGCTCGCGAATATCCGCCTCACCGAGGGGTTGGTTGCGCTGTTTGGCATAGTAACGTAAGCGGTTTTGTCCGCCGGAAATGGTAAGCATATCTTGATACGCTTGCTTGCTCCAATGCCAGCCAACTGAGGCATCCTCAAATGCTTGATTAAACGCTTGGCGCTGCAACTCTGACGTTTCAACGAGGGTGCCAATAGACCCAAATAAAAGTGCTTGCATGTGTGTTCCTCTCTTAACTTTTTTCCAATAGATGCTACTGGTATGAGATGTAGGTGGCTTAAATCATTCGCTACTGTAGGTCATCATGTATGCCTATTCGTAAAGTGGCAAGTGACATCCAAAACAACTCAGCTAGGTACGCATGTCACTTTAGTGAACGTGAGCTTTTGACTAGAGGTAAATGCAACCTACAAAGCGTACACACATACATAATACATGATACTTTCAACTATCTGTATGTCCATCTACAGAGTTTTGAAGCGCAAGTGGCTAGGCTGCAACGTATGAATCATTCTGTATTACACCCCATTGGTACTCGTATTGATGGTATTGACTTAGCAACTTTGTCAGCAGACGACGTGCAAGACATCAAAGCTCTTCTTGCCGAACATGGTGCGGTTATTTTTCCTAAGCAGACCCTAGACGATAGTGCGTTTGTGACGTTTTTGCGCGGCTTTGGTGAGATTGCCTTTACCGAAGGTGAAACGTCAGTAGAAGGATTTGATAACCTCCTCAATATCGTCAGTAATGTTGGCCGAACCCGGCCACCGCGCAGTGTGTTTCACGTGGATACCAGCTACGTGCGCTGTCCGCCTGCGTACACGGCACTGCGCGCTGTGGAAATCCCCTCGCAAGGTGGGGAAACACTTTTTACCAATCAATACCGCGCGTATGAAACGCTATCTGAAGACTTGCGTGAGCGGCTTGCAGGCAAGCTCATTCGCCATGTTGTCAGCGGCCTCAACCTTGATTCAGATGCTGAAACGGAAGCCCGTCATCCGGTATTTCGCAAGCACCCAATCTCAGGTAAAACGGCCCTATTTTTGTCCACACCAGAACGTTGTGTGGGTATTTCTGACATACCAGATGATGAAGCACGCGAGATCATCACGCACTTATTTGACCACTCCACTCAAGAAGACAACATCACCCGCCACGCGTGGGCAGCCGGTGACGTGGTGATGTGGGATAACGCCTGTGTTTTGCATCGTGGTGATCACAGCCGCGTTGTCGGCGACAGAGTGATGCACCGTGGCATGGTCGCGGGTGACGTGCCTGTAGCCGCTTAGGTAATCTAAGGGTGCATCCGCGTTAGCATACGTGGAAACGGAATAACCTCTCGCAAATGATGCACGCCGCAAATCCACGCAAGGGTACGCTCTAAGCCAATCCCAAAGCCAGAGTGCGGCACGCTACCGTACTTGCGTAGATCGAGATACCAATCGAAGGCATCAAGCGGAAGCCCATGTTCCTCAATACGCTGTTTAAGTAGATCGTAATCATGAATACGCTGACTGCCGCCAATAAGCTCACCGTAACCTTCCGGTCCAATGAGGTCGTCACATTTCACCCGGGTGGGGTCACCGTCGGCGGGTTCCATGTAAAAGGCTTTGGTTTTAGTTGGCCACATATCTACAAAGACGGGGCGGTCAAAACTGTCGCCCAGTAGGGTTTCGTGTGGCGCGCCAAAGTCTTCACCCCACTCGAGCATCTCACCTTTGTCGGCTAAAAGTTTGAGGGCTTCGTCATAAGTGAGTCTGGGGAAATTACCTTGGGCGGTGGGCTCGAGCTTACTGACATCGCGTTCCAGCATGTCGAGTTCTACCTTGCGTTGCTCGAGCACCCGCCCTACCAAGTAACTCACTAAATCTTCCTGCAATTTTATATTGCCTTCGTGTTCCAAATAGGCGACCTCGGGTTCAATCATCCAAAACTCTAATAAGTGTTTGCGGGTTTTGGACTTTTCAGCGCGGAAGGCTGGCCCAAAGGTATACACCTTGCCAAACGCCAGCGCGCCTGCCTCAGCATAAAGTTGCCCGGATTGCGACAGGTAGGCGCTGGATTCATCAAACAAGTTAATTTCGAATAAATTCGTGGTGCCTTCGACGGCAGTGGGCATAAAAAAAGGTGAATCAAAGCGAATAAAGTCGCGCTCGTGGAAAAAGTCGTGAATGGCCCGCTCGAGCTCATCGCGAATGCGCAAAATTGCCCATGGTGCGCGGTGGCGCATGTGCAAGTGACGGCGCTCGGCTAAAAAATCCACGCCGTGTTCTTTGGGGGTAATCGGGTAAGGGTCAAGCGGGATAGCAACCTCTTGCACGCCTGTGACGCCAAGTTCCACGCCGCTGGGGGCGCGGTCGTCAGCGCGGACCTCACCCGTAATTTGGACACTGGTTTCTTGGCTCAGTTTCCGGGCACTGGCGAAGGTTTCTTCGTCAACTTCGTTTTTAACGACCACGCCCTGCACAAAACCGCTGCCATCACGCAGTTGTAAAAAGGCAATTTTGCCGCTGCTGCGCGCACCAGTGAGCCAGCCTGCTACGGTTACCGTTTGTCCGATGTAGGTTTTGAGATCGTGAATACTCACAAATGAACTGTCTGCCATAAGTTGAGTTTATCAACTCAGAGGTCATTGTGCTGTGTGACATTAGAAATAGACTCAAAACGAGTCTCATAGATCGATGAAGAGGCTGCTGAAGCTTGCAGTTACATCCGTGTGAGATGCGTATAACTAGGTTATGACCAAGGTGGCAATATACGTGCTATGCATCTTGAACTCCTGTATTTTGAACCTAAGCGTGACAAGCTTTGCTCGAGGAGAGACAATGACAGAAAATCCAGCTAATTTGCAGCAGTATCAGTGGAAGTACCGACTTTTGCTTATCTTTGCGCCCAATGAAGATGATGCCCATTACAAGCAGCAGGTTGAGGCGTGGCAGGCTCAGCAGGATGCACTTTTGGATAGAGATATGTTGGTGTTTCATGTGTTTGGGGCAGGGGAGAGTTGGCTCGAACAACCCGCAGAATCACCTCAATCAACATCAACCCAAGGTGCGCTAACTGCTAACCAAAGCGGCCAACTCCGCGCTCAGTTTAGTGTTTCAGAAGATGACTTTGTGCTTGTGCTCATCGGCAAAGATGGCGGCGTCAAACGCCATGAAACAGCTCCCACATCTTTGGTGGACATATTTACGCAAGTCGATAGCATGCCCATGCGTCAACGGGAAATGCAGCAGGGGGATTAAGCTTACAGCTACTCGCCAGCCAAAACGATGCTGAATGAGATAGATGCATCGTACTCAGGTTCGCCGACCAGGTTTTCTTTGATGAACTCGAGCCGCCCCTGCGTGCCGACTAGCTCGGTGGGTAGCTCAAACTCGAGCTCGCCCCGTATATCTATCAACTCGCTGGTCTGCCAATCTTCGTCCGTGGTGAGGGTTACCTCAGCGAGTAAGTTGCCAGCCTCGTCCAGTAGCACCACATAGCCCAAGCCTTTGTAAAGCCACGTGCCCGGTGCTTGTCCCGTGAGGCTAAACGGTGAGCTAAGACAGCCGTCAGCAGGCAAATTAAACGTGGGGCGTCGATCTGTGTCGATGCTCGAGCCAGCCTCAAAAACTTCGCGGTAAAGGTAAGCATCGCCAGTACAGGTAGAGCCTGAGCCAGGTGACTGTGCGTGGGCAACACTCAACACAAACCACAACGTCATAACGCTAAAGCCAACCTTGTAAGATGTGAACGCTGTCATCTCACCAGTGTAGAGGATCGGA
>JBCCOX010000256.1:0-6959 GCA_039025155.1 Deinococcota bacterium
ATAGAAACTTTAGTCACAGACTCCTATGTCGACTTTTAGACAGCTTAGCCCTCAACCTCACTTGCCCTAAAGTCAACCGAGCCTTTAAACACGCCCTTGCCCTCGGTCTTGATGATGCTTAAAGGTGTCCGGAGTATTGTTCTAAAGATACATTGCTTTCAGTAGGTATAGATGCTCTTACTGGCCTAGCTGCTTGACGATCCTGAGGCTGCTGTACTTCCATCTGTGCAGCGGCTTCTTCCATAGTTGGAATACGTGTAACTTCCTCAATAGGCTTACTACCTACACGCCCTGAACGGCCTATAACAGCATTTTGTTGTGAAGTTTCACTTTGATTCATACATTAACCCCTTAAGACTCATAAATCTCGTAAAGTGTAGCAGACTTTATGAATAAATTTGTTGTTTGTATATACAGGCCCAAGAGTATCTTCTGGGACGGGATAATTGGCTTTATCAGTCATTTAATTGAGATTGTCAAGAGAGTTCTGTACCAGCTATCTCGAGCTAAAAACTGAGGTGACATGCCCGCATCAGCATAGTCACCTCAGATAATGTTATAGCTATTAACTAGCTCCGTATTAATTTAATAGGGTCAATAACTTGTTTGTGAATCCTGTAGATGTCTTAAACCTCACCCAAATACGCACGCTTCATCGCTTCATTGTGCAGCAGGTCTTGTGCTGGTCCAGAGAGAACAACCTCACCTGTTTGTAGCACGTAACCACGGTCAGCAATTGACAGCGCTACGTTAGCGTTTTGTTCAACCACAAACACGCTGATGCCGCGTTCGTTGACCTGTTTGATGATTTCAAAGATGCGCTCAACGAATAGCGGCGCAAGTCCCATTGACGGTTCATCCATAAGAATGAGCTTGGGGCGGCTCATGAGGGCGCGGCCCATAGCTAACATTTGCTGTTCACCACCGGACATGGTGCCACCGAGTTGCTCGAGCCGCTCAGATAACCTTGGAAACAGCGTAAACACGTAGTCCATATCCTCACGGATAGCAGCGCGGTCGTTACGAAGATACGCACCCATCTCGAGGTTTTCCCGTACCGTCATCTTGGGAAAAATGCGCCTATTTTCGGGCACAACCGCCATACCCTGTTGAATACGCTCAGCAATCGTGAGGGTATCGGCACGTTCACCTCGAAAGCGAAGCTCGCCCTCAGTTACACGCACCACACCTAAAATGGTTTTGAGCGTCGTGGATTTGCCCGACGCATTGCCACCTAACAGGCAGACCATCTCACCCGGGTAAATGACCATGTCCACGTTGTGAAGCACGCGAATAGGCCCGTAGTGCGTGGTGACTCTGCGCAACTCTAGCAGAGGGTCTACATGGGCAAACGCATCACCTGAAGGTTCCTGAGTGGTCGTCTGATTACTTTCAGGATTTGTTCCAGCAACCTGTGCTGATGTACCCACCGGCGTGTTCACTGCGTCGCTAGCCACCTCACTCATACGTCCACCTCACCTGTTTGGCCGTCATCTTCAGCTTTTTTACCTAGGTAGGCTTCAATCACCTTGGGATCACTTACTACATCGCGGTAGTTACCCTCGGCAATTTTTTCGCCGTAGTCCAGCACTACCACGCGGTCGCTAATGTCCCCAACAAGGTTCATCTTGTGTTCCACTAGCAAGATCGTATAGCCGCCTTCGTCACGCATGCGGCGAATAATCTGGGTGATTTCAGCCGTTTCTTTGGGGTTCATGCCTGCGCTAGGTTCATCCAGCAGGAGCATTTTGGCTCCTGTGGCCATGGCCCGTGCCATCTCGGTACGGCGGCGGTTGGCGTAAGACAGCACGTACACCGGTTGATGTAACCGGAAGCTCATCAGCCGGGGGCCAAAAAAGGCTAGTTTTTCAATGGCCTGTGTGCGCATCTCCCGCTCGGCTCGGCGGTAAGCAGGGAGCCTCAGCATCGCGCTAAGCCAGTTGGGTTTGAGGTTGTGGTGTTGTGAAATAAGCACGTTGTCTAGCACCGACAAGTTCATAAAGAGTCGCAAGTTTTGGAAAGTACGGGCTACCCCTAGGTTGACAATTTCGTTGGGTTTGCGCCCAACTAACGACTGGTCTTGAAAACGTATATCACCTGTGTCTGGCGTGTAAACCCCAGTAATGAGGTTAAACAGGGTTGTTTTCCCCGCGCCGTTGGGGCCAATGACGGAAACAATTTCGCCTTCGTTCACGTGCATACTCAGGTCTTTGGTCGCTTTAAGTCCACCGAAGGACTTACTGATGGTGTCAATCTCGAGCAGGGGCATTAGCTAGCCTCCTGAGCAGCCTGTTGGTTAAGTTCAGGATTAGAAAGCCAAGCGTCTTGGGCGCGCTCTTCGTCGTTGGGTTTATCACGGCGTTCGTTAAAGAGCCACGCCCAGCTAAACTCTGCCCGCCCCAGAATGCCTTCGGGTCTAAAAATCATGGTCACGGTAAGTAACACCGACAAAAAGATAGCCCGAATGCCAAACCCTCTAAAGGTTGTTTGCAGTACGCCTAGGTCAATTGCCACTGAACCTAGTAACAAGGCAATTAACCCAAGTGCGCCAAACCAGTAGACATCTGCTTTAGCAGACGTTTCACTGGGTAAAAAGATGAGGAGCGCCAGTGGCACCAAGGTTAAGTTGGTCGCCCAGGTATTGCCAGCAACGCTTCCCACCACAACAACAAGCCCTAAAAAGCTTAGTACAGCAACAAGGTCAAGGTAGAACCGCTTTTGTGGATTTAATAAGGTTCGAGAGGCTACTAGCAATAGTGGCAACGCAGCCCACAAATAAGCACCACGTCCAAACTGAGTTAGCCATTGCCCAAGTGCACCATAGTTGGTATTGAGCCCCAAAAAGACCAACGCTAATACACTACCAACTACCCATAAATTAGCTGCTTTGGGTAAACGCCGCCCGGTGCGATTGGCCGAGCGGTAAAGCATAAGCCCGGCACCCGCAAGTAGGAGCACCACCCCAGCAAAGCGCACCCATGTGTCAAGGGAGTAGACTTGCTCGAGCGGGTCACCATACTGCCGCACAAACACAACTAGGGCTGTCCCAAGTAGCACACCCGTAATGGAACCAACCCCACCTACTGAAATACTCACCAAAAAGAAAAACGTAAGCTGGAACAAGAAAAAGTCTAACCGCGCGCCGCCCAACCAAGACACCCACAAGCCGCCCGCAATGCCTGCAAAAAACGCTGACAGTGCAAACGCAAAGACCTTGTGATAGGCCAGGTCAACACCCATAGCCTCAGCAGCGATTTCATCTTCACGAATGCCTAGTAGCGCCCGTCCAAACGAGCTGTATTTTAGTTTAGCAATCGCCGCCACGGTGAGCGCCAAAAGCCCGCAGGTCCACCAAACGCTTTTGCCAAACTCAGAAGGTACACCTTGAAAACCCAGCGCGCCATTGGTAAACGGTGCAAAAACCCGGGTAGAGGCGAGTAACCTGATGATCTCCCCGAAGCCAAAAGTCACAATAGCCAAGTAATCCCCGCGCAAGCGCAAACTAGGAAAGCCGACAATTAACCCTACTAAGGCAGACAAGAGTCCACCCAGAAGAATGGCAATCAAAAAGCGTACCCACAATGTGCCGTCGGTAGCAATAAACCCCAATCCCCATGACGCAAAGCTTTCTTGTAAGCCCAAGCCAAGCGTAAAGTCCGTCATTTGACTGCGGGCGCTGTTTTCAATGTTGGCTTTGGTCGCTGGATCAAGTAGCAACAGGGCTGTGGTGTAACCGCCAATGAGCATGAACCCGTGATGTCCTAGGGACAAAATTCCGGTGATGCCGTTAATGAGGTTGAGGCTTACGGTGGCAATACCCCAAATTGCAAACAAAGCGATAGCGTCACGGAGTTTGCTCGAGTCAATACTGTTGAGGAGTGCCAGCACAACAATCAGCACACCAAGCCCAATGACAGCAAGCACTGTATTGCGCCCGCGGTTATCTTCCATACTGGCTGCTTCTGCCTTGGCCATTTCAAGTCGCTCTTGGGTCATACTTTCTCCGAAAGGTCTTCGCCGACAATGCCACTGGGCTTAACAAGTAGCACCACAATAAGCAGTACAAACGCAAAGGTATCTTTAAATTCAGTGATGCCTTGAAACTCCGACGTGCGCGGAAACACGGCTGTTAAAAAGTTTTCTGAAAAGCCAATCACCATGGCCCCAATCACTGCACCGGGGAGACTACCAATACCGCCAATCACCGCCGCTGCAAAGGCTTTAATCCCCGGCAAAATACCCAACACAGCGGGTTGGTTAAGGCTGCCAAAGTTAAGCCCCCACATAGCTCCACCAGCCGCCGCCAAAATTGAGCCTAATAAAAACGTCGTAGCAATCACTTTATCTACACTTACGCCCATCATTTGGGCAACTTCGGCATCTTGCGCGCTTGCCCGCATGGCTCTACCTAGTTTGGTGCGGTTTACAAACTGGGTCAGCGCCACAACCAACACAATTGTGATGACAGGAATAACCGCAACTAACCAGTTGGTAATGACCGGATTGCCGCCAACGTTAAAGGTGAGTGGCGCGTTCCAATTGGTTTCTGGACGGTACGGTGTTTGGCGGTTGGTAAAGGTGAGTAGTCCAAAGTTTTGTAAAAAGAAGGACACCGCAATTGCCGTAATGAGTAACGAGTTCCGCGGCGCTGTGCGCAGCGGTTTGTAAGCGATGCGGTCAATCAAAATGCCTAAGACACCCGTGACCAACATGCTGAATAAAATGGCCACAATAAACGGCAAACTAACGCTTTGCAATATAAGCGTGCCTACCAAGACAGTTACTGCCCCCCCGGCAAGTACCACCGGGTCAGTCATACTACCGCGCCATAACTCGAGCACCCGCATGAGCCCATAAGCAATGGTAGCAGCCATCAAAAACGCGGTTAAAAGCCCATAAGGCGTTTGACTAAACAAAAAATAACTTGCAAATGCGCCCACCATAAACACTTCGCCATGAGCAAAGTTAATTAAGCGAATAATGCCATACACTAAGGTATACCCAATCGCAATAAGTGCGTAGAGGCTACCAAGTTTGAACGACTCCGTAAACGCACGTATAAAAAACGCTGCGTTAAAGCGTTCACTCACCTGCCCTAAATAACTAATGCGCCAAATAATAGTAATCAAAATAGCCAGCACAAGTAAGCCCGGGAGCCAGTTGCGCCATTTGATATAAGCCCTTTGTGTTTGAGAAGCCAAGTTGTCTCACCTCAATATGTCGTCAATGGATTATTTAAGTATCTTGCAAAATACCAACACACTCAGTCGAAGCCCCAGTCAAGATTTGGGTGGCATCGTTATAGCGACGTATCAATATACATCATTTCTTTTGAGGAAGATTTGATATTAGCGGCCAAGCTTGTTGGCAGTAGTCGCAAATTGAGCCCTTATAGTGTAGCTGGGTCAAGAAAACTCACACATCAAATGATGATAGCACTATACTAAGCTGACCTATTAGGCGATTATCCATCGAGACATATGCACATATTCTACGTCAATACGATACTAATATCTTTTCGTGACAATGGCTAATTGACCTCAGAATTACGAATATCTATACACTACTGAGCAAGTTTCCTCATATATAAAATCAAAGAAAAAGGGCGACAACGCCGCCCTTTCCTGTTCTAAGCAAGTTGTGATTTACTCGCTAGCAGTACTAATACCAAACTTGGCTTCAGATGCCCAGCCTTGTTCGTTGTCGGCAGGCACAATGTACTCAAAAAACGCAATGGTACGGGCTGCTGGTGTGCCGTCGGTACCTGCATAGGTGATTTCACCAGATACGCCGGGGTAGCCTTCAATAGACGCAAGTGCGTCACGAATAGAGGCAGCATCAGACATCATCATCATTTCATCTGCCATGCCGATGGCTTCAGCAATAACGTTGAGGCTATCTGCACCAGCTAGCGTAAAGCCGTTAAAATCAGTTGCATCTGGAAACGCCACGCTGAAGAAGGTTGCAAAGTCACTTGCACGGGTTGCAGCTTCACCGCTGAGTACTTCAGGACCGCCAAAACCAGTGAACAAAAAGCCGTTGAATGCTTCGCCACCACCCACAGGGCACTGAGAATCATCAGAAGCATCTGCACCTAAAATTTGCTGATCAAAGCCAGCGGCGCGCAGCGCTGGAATAAGCGAGGCACCTTCTGCACAGAACCCGCTGTAGTAAATGACATCTGCAGGAACACCTAAAATGTCGTTAATTTGCGCAGAGAAGTCCACCGTGTTGGCAGTGAAATCTACAACGATAGTTTCGCCGCCTGTTTCTTGGAAGCGCTCATCGAAGAAACCTGCGAGACCAAAGCTATAGTCGTCGTCTTGCTGACGGAAGATAATAGCGCTGCTAGCACCGAGTTCGTTGGTGGCGTAGTCAGCAGCCACACGACCTTGGAAATCATCCGTGTAGGCCATGCGGAACACAAAGTCACCAATTTGGGTGGTGGCTGGGTTGGTTGAGCTGGTTGACAAGGTGATGATGCCAGCATCTTGCAAAATTTCAGCGGCTGGAATGGTCATGCTGGTTGAAATAGCACCGAGTACAGCCACAACGCCTTCATCCACAAAACGGTTGGCGCAAGCCACAGAGCCTTCAACTGTGGTGGCGTTGTCACAGATGCTAAGTTCGATCATGTCTGCCATAGGGCTTTGCTCTAGCGCAGCTTCAATACCTTGTAAGGTTGACGTGCCAATGGTTGCAAAACGACCCGACAGCTCGAGGTTCACCCCAACGGGAACCTGTGCAAAACTAACGGCTGCAAGTGCGGTAAGCACAAGCGCAAAAACGAGTTTTTTCATAAACCCAAATCCTCCTAGAATTGTTTCGGCGAGATTGCCTAAATAGGTCTACCATACTTTCCGGTGAACGCAAAGTGGCTTGCTCTTAAAAGTCTTCATCGAATCGTTTAAATCGGTTAGTAAAGTGGCATTTTGGCACTGTTTGGCTAATATGATGCC
>JBCCOX010000257.1:0-6959 GCA_039025155.1 Deinococcota bacterium
GCGCGCTTGCACTTAGTGTTGAAGAAGACTTTGTGTGGTTCTGGACTGGTGATCACGACGAGTACACGCGCATACTTAACAGATAATGAAAACTTAAAAATATTGTAATTATGATTTTAGCTCGAGCGCTGCCTCAGCACTTCATAAAGTAACAACGCCCCAGACGTTGCCACATTCAAACTATCCGCTTGCCCGTACATAGGAATTAGCGCCTGTTCCTCCGCGCGTGTTTGCCAGTACTCAGATAAACCTTCATGCTCTGTTCCCAAGACAATTGCCACAGCTTGCGTAAGCTCGAGCTGCCAGTAAGCTTGCTGACTATGCGGTGACGCCGCAACCACCTTAACCTGATGCTGTCTAAACCACGTACTTAGTTCCGTGTCATCCACTTGCAAGACAGGACGGCTGAACACACTACCCATGCTGGCACGAATCACGTTGGGGTTTTCAAGGTCGGTGCCCGTACCGGTCGTAAACACAGCGTCTACATTCACACTATCCGCGGTACGTAAAAGTGCGCCGATGTTACCGGGTTTCTCGAGCCCATCAATCACCAGATAAAGTCTGTTGGTTGCTGCTGTCAACTCATCTAGATGGCGTTCCATCCGCTTAGCAACGGCAATCACACCATCCGGCGACTGACGCATGCTGAGTTTGTTAAACGCAGCTTCAGAAAGCGACAAAACCTGTACGGCGTCGGTAACATCATCTAGATTGAGTTCAGAGTCGAGGTGGGTGACGACATCCGGACAGAGAAGCAGTGTTTCAATAGACACGTTTGCAGCGAGTGCCCTTGCCAGTTCGCGTTGACCTTCAATTAAAAATTTGCCTTCGCGGGTGCGGGCGCGGCGCGTTTTGAGTTTGGCAAAGGCGCTAATTCGGCTATTACTGGCAGATTCAATGCGGGTTGCTCGAGCCAAGAACGGTGTTAGCAGGGGATCAATCTTAGCCGTCACAATAGTCTGATGATAACGCAGCCTATAGGTTGAACGTCGTGACACAGATTTTGGGAGTTGACGTTACCAGCGCGCCACGCGGTCGCAAACCTATCACGGTTGTTCGTGCTGAGCTGATGGAAGCGTATTTACACGTTCAGGACGTTCTCCAGTTCACCAGCTTAAAAGATTTTGATACTTGGTTAGGTGGGACTCGAGGCATTGTTGGCATAGATGCCCCCTTGGGTCAGCCGCGGCGTTTACTCACCCATTTGGCAGAACATAACCCTGCTTGGATGCAGTCGTGGACAAGCTATGTTGATCTTATCTCAGGCTTGAGCAAAGCTGAATTTGAAACGTTATTGAATAGCTATCGCGCCACTCGCCCCAAGGGGGATAAGCAGCATTTACGCCGCTGCGACAAGCTGGCAGGTGCGTGCAGCCCGATGATGCTTTACGGCGTGCCGGTTGCCAAGATGTTTTTTGTGCTTACGCCGTTGCTACTCAGGACAGCCGTCAATGTACCTTTGTTGCGTCCCATGCCAGCATCAACCTGTCATGTCCTCGAGGTGTATCCTGCACTCGTTGTCCAAGCTTTAGCCAAGTTAATGCCAGACGCAGGGAAACGCATCTCGTACAAGAGTGATACAGCTAGCAACCAAACCTCGGCCCAACAAGATATGAGGCGCCAGATGATAGCTGCGCTGTGTCAAGGTGCATTAGCTGAGGTTTATGGCGTGAGGCTCGAGCTACCCCGTAAACTCAAAGATATAGCCGTCTACGACACTAAAGGTGATGTGCTAGATGCAGTCTTTGCTGCTGTTCAAGCTGCTTGGGCAAGTCAGCAGGACAACTTTGGTATTCCAAAAGATGCCGACGCGCTCGAGGGCTGGATTAGTGACCCACTTCTGAGCTGGTGACGATGTGTCCAGCTATGTTGATGTGTCAGCTATGACGTGCGTTGTGAAGCGTGCTGGACAGCTACAGGTGGCTGTGTAAACAAGGGCATAATGTCATCTACAAACGCAGCAAAGCGCGTGTTTAACGCCTCGATACTGCCCGGAATCACATCACTTAAGCCGTCTTCGCGGGGTGTTAGGTAGAGGGCCCGGTTAACCTCTAATGAAAAGCCCGGTTTAGGTGTTGCGGTGGTGTAGCTGCTGTAACGCTTTGAAATGGTGGCAAAGGGAAACGGGTCATTGAGGCGGGCTTCAGCGGGAACCTCTGGAAACTGCGCTAAGTAGTCCGCCATGTGGTGCTCGAGCCGCTGCGCAACGACCCTAGCAATCTCTGGGGCGATGCTCGTTGCCACACCTCCAACAGATTCACCACTAGTGTCCCCACCCGTCATGATGGTAAACGCCGGGCGCGGTTTGCCGTGGTCTGGGCCAATCTGAGGGCCAAACGCAGCCATCGAGTGACCGTCAATAAAAAAGCGAACGTGATCTTGAGCTAGCATCTCAGCATAGCTGTGATGATACGGGTCCCAGTAGCGGCGTAAGCGGTCTTCGGCGCTCGTTGCGCTCAAGTTGTAGCTGTCTGGGTAAAGTCGGCGCTTGCTAAAATCAGTCAGTTTGATAACGCCATTTTCACCGGGTTCGTCACGCTCGCGGTTTAAATCTACCACAAAGCGGGACGTAAGCGCGTGCAAATGGCACGCACCGGGCACGTGGAAAATAACGTCTGTGTAGGGGTCGCCTTCGTGAAACATGTAGGCTAAAAAGCGCTCTTTGGCGTCAATATCGGTAACTTTTGCGCCTAACATCTGGTACAAGATGTCGTGGGGAATAAAGCCCGAACTGTGTGGTGTAGAGATAACAAGAGGCAGCTCGAGGCTAGGATTTTCTGGTGGTATTGGGGTTGTGCTGTTTGAAGGGGAAGCAAGCGTTGCCATCATTAAAGTATAGCGAGTGATGGCAACATCAACTGAAAGGTGGAGCAACTGAAAGGTGAGGTAACGTGCCCTAAAACTCTCTGTTACTGCATTATTTCAAGAGGGGTTCGTCTCAAAAAATACAGTCAAGGTCAAGCCGTAGACGCTCAACTACAAAATACAGACGAGTTAGATACCGTGAGCAATAAGATAGTTATCGATATCTTTACATTCTTTTTCTAGTACAGGCCCTATGCAAACAACTCCGAGAGATTCTAAAAAATTGTGAATATCACCGAATGTTGCCCACTGGTAGTCACTGTGGCGCAGGCCGTAAACTACCTTATCAACGCCACTCCAAGCTACAGCAGACGCACACATAGGACAGGGGCGTTGAGTTGTGTAGAGCTGACAACCTACTAATTCAGGGCCATGCTGGCTAATGGCTGCTTGTAGAGCCTTTAGCTCTGCATGAGCAAGAGGATTGTTGTCAATTTCTATAGACGTGATTGCCTTTTGAATAACTTTGTTATCTTTAACAATAAAAGCACCTGTGAACGTCTTATTTTCCAAGGCTCTATCCCACGTATATTTGATAAGACGCCTCATGATTTCTACATCTCGCTCAGCTATATGGTTATTTTTGGACATATCCGTCTAAGACCTCAGCAAAAGAGTTATTTGTTATGTCTTTGTCAGGGTATAACTAGTGCTTAGGAAATGATAACTTCACTATCTCTTTACCAGTATGTAAGGTGGCTACTACTGGTAAGTGTTTGGCTGTTTGACCTGTATCTGGAGCCCACTCCCGCCCGTGCTGCACAACAATGAATAAGCCTTCAGCATCTCCCACAGGGGCAAACACCGAACTGCCCGACCAGCGGTAAGGCTGCGCGCCAGTACGTGTGCCGAGGTTGTCAACTTGGGCTGCTACATCATCTGCAGCAATGCCAATTTCGCTGATGCTGAGTAAGCTTGTTTCACTAAAGGGGGCATCACTGGCGTTGTCTAACGTATGGCGGGCGATAAGCTCCAAAATGTTTCCCGCAGGATCATAAAAATAGACCATATGCGCGTCCCAGTTTTCGGAGTAAAAGCTGGTTTCTCCAGTATCATCAGCAATGAAGGCAGCGCGCCTAGCGAGCCATGTTTTAGCTTGCTCAAACTGGTTTTCGGGGATGTTGATGGCGAAGTGGTAGACGCCGTTTAAGGGTTTGTTAGCCCTAGTGAAGGTGAGGCTCGAGCGACCAACTTGAATCTCGAGCTGATTCTCTACCAACTTGACGGCATCCTCCCCAACCAGTGTGCTATAAAAGCTTGCCAATGCATCTAAGTCTGCTACTTGCAGATGAAGTTCACGAAGTTGCATTGCTAGCACCTTCTCTCTGAATAGTCTTCATTGTGATAGGTCTTCTATCCACTTACTCGCGGATAACCTCACTCAACCTCACGAACACTCGCAAGATTGACGGTACTCCCCAAGGGACTTGGTATAAACCCACTAATGTCCATGCGTACAGCGCGCAGCGTACTGCTATGAGCAATAGCAAGTTGCGGCAACGTGTCGTCCACCATAAGACCTATCTCAGCATAAAGCGCTTGACGTTCAGCTTGGTTACCCACTTGGCGGGCAGTGGTGAGTAGCTCGGTCACCCTAGGAGCGTCCCAAGCAAGGTCAGCTTGTCCAGCAGGACCAAACAGTGTGTAGAGAAAATTGTCGGGATCAGCAATATCTGCTTGCCAGCCGAGCAAATACATGGGGTAGTCGCCCGTTGGATAGGTTTCTAGGTAGGTACCCCAGTTTTCTGTTTTTAAGGCGACGTTGATGCCAACATCTGCCAAATACGATGCGATCGCCACCGCAACAGGTTCCGGTGAAGGAAAATAAGGACGGCTTAAAGGCATGTACCAAAGTTCGGTGTCAAAGCCGCTGGGATAACCAGCCTCAGTGAGTAAGCGCTGGGCTTGTTCTGGATCGTAAGCGTGGGTGTTAGCGAGCTCTGCTCGCCCCCACAAGTTGGGTGGTACGTGTTGATAGGCGGTTGCCCCTAGACTGCCATAAAATGTAGCAACAATGGCATCGCGGTCAATGGCGTGCGCAACGGCCTGGCGTACCAAGGGGTTATTCAAAGGTTCGTTATCTTGGTGAAACGCCAAGTACCCCACGTTGAGGTTGGGTGTTGAGGTGACAGCCTCGAGCCCTGCATCATCTTCAATCACATCAAGGTCATCTGCAGATAGGTTCACCGCAATGTCCACTGTGCCGTTTTGAAGTTGGGTTAAGCGTTCGGTAGCGTCTTCAATGCCTAGAATGACCAGACGCGCTACGCTTGAAGCCTCACCCCAGTAACCATCAAAACGGGTAAGCACAAGTTCGTCAGTGGTTGTCCCTGTTGTCCAAGTATCAATCTGAAAGGGTCCTGTGCCAACAGCTCCCACAGCAGATGTACCGTAGTCAACGCCAGCAGCTTGAACTGCTGTGGGACTGTGCAATCCCAAATAGCCAGATGCCAGTATGGCAGGTAAAAAGCTCATAGAATCGCGCAGGTTAAGTTGCACGGTCATGTCATCAAGGGCGGTGATAGACTCGAGCAAGCTCACATCATCAAACCCGCTAAAAAGCCATATCCAAGGTACAAAAGTTTTGCTGATGTTGTTATCTACATCGTTATCCAAACTGCGGAAGCCATAAGGATGGTCGCTGTTATTCCAGCGCTCAAAGTTGAACACCACAGCCTCAGCATTAAACGGTGTACCGTCATGAAAGGTGACGCCCTCACGCAACCTGAACGTCCAACGGGTGGCATCTTCGCTAGCCTCCCAAGAGGTTGCTAGGGCAGGTTGTAGTTGACTACTACCCGGCACCAAGCTCACCAAGTTTTCCAAAATTTGATACGCCGCAGTTCGTGAGTTGTCGTCTTCACCGGTATCTAGCGTTGTGGGTAAACCGGCTTGCGCAAAGACGAGTGTTTGGGCGCTGGCGAGCTGCCCCATCAACATACTTACCGCCGCAAAGATAAGCAACAACCTATGTAGGAGTCTGTTTGATGCTGTCACGTACTGTTAGCTTAGCACGGTGGGAAAGTCCCAAACTTGCTGCGTTAGACTGGTAATTATGCGACTTGCCACTCTTTATGACATTCACGGGAATTTACCTGCCCTAGAGGCTGTCCTAGCAGACATTGAGCAGCATCAACCTGACGGGCTTGTGCTGGGCGGCGATGTGCTGTCTGGGCCGTTGCCGCTAGAAACCCTAGACGCACTTTTAGCGCTCGAGCTACCCCTCTACTGGCTTATGGGAAATGGCGACGCTGACCTTGTTTCTTATGTAAAAACAGGATCAAGCAATGGGTTATCACCTCAAGCCGATGCAAATGCAGCTTGGCTAGCTACCAAACTAAACACGCAACAGCAAGACTTTGTCGCCACTTGGCAGGACAGCCTTACGTTACCTGTGAATGGTTTGGGTGAGGTGCTTTTTTGCCATGCCATTCCAACCAGCAATACCTTTGTGTTTACAGTGAATACGCCAGAAATTAAGCTCGAGCCCATTTTCGCTGACCTCGCTGTAAATACAATCGTCTGCGGACACACCCACATGCAATTTGACCGCGTAATTGCTGGGAAGCGCGTTGTCAATTCGGGTAGCATTGGCATGTCGTTTGTAAAGCCGGGTGCGCATTGGTTACTGCTAGATGGTGACGTGCAATTTATGCGTACCGAGTACGACGTAAGCGCTGCCGCTGCGCGCATACGTGCATCTGATTATCCGAATGCAGAAGCGTTTGTGACGGGGAATGTGCTGAGTGTGCCGCCAACTGAAGCTGCGTTTGAAATGCTTACATCGATTGAGGCTAGGCAGGCTAAATAAACCTGATGGCTATTGAGTTGAGGGCGTATCAAGAGGGTGATGATGCGTGGCTCGAGCAGCTCATTTCAATCACCTTCCAAAACGATGACGCCATGCAAGCCTACACACACTACGGCACAACACGTCACACACCAACCTTTATGCACACGGTTGTTGCTGAAGATACAGGTAGTTTAGTTGGACTTGCCAGTGTCTACCAAAACAGCTTGCACTATCACCCACATGATTTTCGGGTTGTGGTGGTGGTTGCAGAGGAGTATCAGCAGCAAGGTATAGGGAC
>JBCCOX010000258.1:0-6939 GCA_039025155.1 Deinococcota bacterium
ACCGGTGAGGGGATTGCACTGGCTTGGCTCGAGCACGCCCACTGCGAGCTAGGTAGCAGCGTAAATGTGCAAATTCGCCGCAAGGTTATTCCAGCAAGCGTCAGCAAACCTCCTTTTTATCCTGCCAAATCTTCGTAAACTAAGTGTTATATGTTTCGTCGCAGGTATGCGCAGCTTGAGCTTGCCTGCTTCTCTATATGAATATGTGCCGTAAGCTGTATGAATATGCATACGTGCATTATCATTTTAGACGAGCTTTAAAGGAGTGATTTATGGAAACCCCCGAACATTTAAAGTACCGCGATAGCCACGAGTGGTCTAAGCTAGATGATGGCATCATCACCGTCGGCATTACCGATTTTGCCCAAGACGCCCTCGGGGATGTGGTCTTTGTTGAACTGCCCGAAGTGGGCGATAACGTTAGCATAGGCGACTCGATTGCGGTGGTTGAATCAGTCAAAACAGCGTCGGATATTTATGCGCCAGCCTCAGGTGAAATACTCGAGGTCAACAGTGCGCTCGAGGCCAGCCCCGAACAAGTTAATGAGTCCCCCTATGGTGACGGCTGGATGTTCAAACTCCGCCTCAGCGACCCCAGTCAACTCGACAGCATGTTAGATGCAGCGACCTACGACGATGTCGCTGAAGCTGAGTAGGCAGGCCATGCATTACCTACCTCATACCCCAGAAGATATTGCCCACATGTTGAAGGTCATCGGCGTGGACAGCATCGAGGCACTCTTTGCCGACATGCCAGAAGCTCTTCACAATCCCGACATCAACGTGCCTGCTGGTTTAGATGAAGTGAGCTTGCTCCATCATTTACGCGAGCTTGCCGCTAAAAACCAACCCCCTAGCGGAGGCTTATTAGGCGGCGGCACGCGCCAGCACTTTATTCCCTCAGTTACACCTCATTTAGCTATGCAAAGTGAGTTTGTGACAGCCTACACACCTTATCAACCAGAAGTTGCCCAAGGTTTACTGCAAGCCACCTTCGAGTACCAAAGCATGATGACCGAACTCACGGGTCTGCCGATTTCCAATGCGTCCATGTACGACGGTGCCAGTAGCGTCGCTGAGGCTGCCCTGTTAGCTGTGCGCCAAACCAAGCGCAAGCGTGTTGTCGTTAGCACAGGTGTTCACCCCGAAGCACGCGAGGTCATGGCGACCTATCTCAAGCCATTGGATATTGCCATTAGTGAGGTGAGCTTAGAGCAACTCACCACCTCAATAGATGCCATTACGTCACAACTCGGTGATGATGTCGCTTGCGTCATCGTTCAAAACCCCAACTTTTTGGGCTATTTGGAAACCATGCCCGCGCTAGCTGATGCCGCCCACAACGTAGGTGCGTTATTTATTGCCGTGGTTGATCCGCTATCACTCGCTGTGCTTACAAGTCCCGCTGAGGTCGGTGCGGATATTGCTGTGGGTGACGGGCAAGTGTTGGGCAATCCAACAAATTTTGGCGGTCCTAGTTTTGGGTTTATGACCGTGACGGACGCCCTCTTGCGGCAGTTGCCGGGGCGCATCGTCGGCGAAACAACGGATGTAGACGGCAAACGCGCGTTTGTTCTCACCCTACAAGCACGCGAGCAACACATCCGCCGCAGCAAAGCCAAGTCCAACATTTGCTCCAACCATCAACTGGCTGCGCTTATGGCAACAGTCAACATGGCGGCACTAGGGCCACAAGGACTTATCAACTTGGCAACGAGCAGCGTGCGAGCTGCGCACACATTGGCACGTAAGCTCGAGGACGCCGGACTCAAGGTCATCCCCGGCACGTTTTTCAATGAGTTTGTTGTCCAAACCGCCCGCCCAGCTACCGAGGTACGCCGCGCACTCGCTGAGCGCAATATTCACGCGGGTGTACCTGTACCTACTAGTTACGGGTTAGGTGACGCGATTATTTTGGCCGCTACTGAACTCACGCAAGATGATGATATTGCCGACTTGGTAAACGCTCTCTCTCAAATTGAGGCTCAGACTGAGAAAGCACTCCAAAAGGTACTCGAGGTTGCCCATGATTAAAGAACCTGAAGCTCCAGTGACCGTTATAACTAATAAGCAGGGTACTCATCAACGGGATGCTGACTTCCCACTCATCTTTGAACGCGCTAAACCAGGCCGCCGGGCAGCCCACCCACCCGTGCGAGATGGCGCTGACTTAGCTGATCTACTTGGTGAGGCCAACCTCCGTAAAACTGTGCCAAAACTGCCCGAAGTGTCTGAACTTGACCTGGTGCGCCACTACACCCAACTTGCTCACCGCCAGATGAGTATTGACGCCAATGCCTACTTTTTGGGCTCATGCACGATGAAATACAACCCCAAAGTGAACGAAGAAGCGGCGAAACTTTTTGCGGATATTCACCCGTATCAAGACCCGGATAGCGTGCAGGGGGCGCTCGAGCTACTGTACAACTTGCAGACGTACCTCGAGCAAATTACGGGTATGGACGCCATCACGCTGCAACCTGCAGCAGGTGCCCACGGCGAACTCACGGGTATCTTGATGATTCGCGCGTACCACAATGCCAACGGCGAAGGTGACACCCGCACTAAAGTGATTGTGCCAGACGGCGCACACGGCACGAATCCTGCTACCGCCACCATGGTCGGTTACAAAGTTGTTGAGGTTCCCACCGCAACCAGTGGCGAGGTGGACATTAACGCGCTTAAAGACGTGCTAGACGAAAGCGTCGCCGCGATTATGCTCACTAACCCCAACACCTTAGGCATCTTTGAAACGAACATTTTGGAAATCAGTCGCCTAGCTCACGAGGTTGGCGCACAACTTTATTACGATGGTGCCAATACCAACGCCATCGTTGGGCGGGCCCGCCCGGGCGACATGGGCTTTGATGTCGTTCACCTTAACCTCCACAAGACCTTCACTACACCCCACGGTGGCGGCGGCCCCGGCACAGGTCCAGTAGGTGTTAAAGCGCACTTAGCGGACTTTTTACCCAAACCGCGCATCAAACAAGAGGTTACAGAAGGCGGCACTCGTTTTGATTTTGATGAGGATATCCCCCACTCCATCGGGCGAATGCGCTCGTACTACGGGAACTTTGGCAACTTGGTGCGCGCCTACACTTATATCTGCGCGCTAGGGCGCGAAGGTCTTAAAGATGTGTCTGGCATGGCTGTGATGAACGCCAACTACCTTCGCATCAAACTCAAAGAAGCTGGCTACAACGTTCCCTTTGACCGCATCAACATGCATGAGTTTGTAGCGCAACCGCCGAAAGGACTCAAAACGCTGGACATCGCCAAAGCCATGCTGGACTACGGCGTTCACCCTATGACGGTTTACTTCCCGCTGGTTGTGAAAGAAGCCATGATGGTGGAACCAACCGAAACAGAGTCGTTAGAGACACTAGACGCCTACGCGGAGGTGCTGGCAGACATCCTCAAACGGGCTGAACATGACCCTGACTTTTTACACGACGCACCCTTTGACACGCCCGTGCGCCGTTTGGATGAAGTCAAAGCTGCCCGTCAGCCTGTCCTGCGTTACACAAATCCCTAAACGACGCAACGACTTATTAGCAATGCTCGTCGGTAGAACCGTCATCAGTTTGCTTACAGCAGCCCTGCTCAGCGTAGTGGGGCTGCGCTGGTTGGAACCTCGTTTGGTCTACATTCCTACGCCGTTACCAGATGGGCAGTACGCCACAACACCAGATATGGTGGGCTTACCCTATGAGCGCTTAGACCTCACCGCCGCAGACGGCACGCGCGTTGTCAGTTGGTTGCTTTTACAAGATGCTCCAGACCGTCCGTGGCTTATGTACTTTCACGGCAATGGCGGCACTTTGCCAGGGTATTTGTCGTTTACCCAAACGCTCTACGAGCTTGGCTTAAATGTGTTGATGCTCGAGTACCGTGGTTACGGCGAAAGCGAGGGCCGCCCTAGCGAGCAGGGACTATACCAAGACGCTCGAGCAGCCTACGATGCCCTACTGGCGCGGGATGTTCAGCCTGAGCAGATAATCTTGTACGGGTTTTCGTTAGGGACGGGTGTAGCAACCTATCTCGCCAGTCAAGTCGAGGTTGCAGGGATGATGCTCGAGGCACCCTACACATCCCTAGCAGATGCCGCCAGAGCCGCTTACGGACCGCTTCTACCCACCTTCTTAATGCGCAACCGCTTTGAATCGCTAGCTCGTATTGAAGATATCAACGTGCCTCTTCTAGTAATGCATGCAAGAAGTGATCGGGTCATTCCTTTTGAGCAAGGTCAAACCCTATTTGAGGCTGCCAACGACCCTAAAACCTTTGTTAGTTTGAACGGTGGTCACAATAGTTTAGTTAGTGATTTACCAGACGATAAGCTTCTTCAAACATGGCAAGTATTTATTGAAGATGCAACTGAATTTCGGCAGGCAACGTTAGACGAATAACATTAAAAACGTGAGGCATTATCACCTCACGTCAATTATCTTTGAGAATTTAATAGTTGCTTAGACTCAGCTTAATGGCAACTTGCCGACTCACCGTCTGGCGCAGCTTTGCCGTCGGTACGGAAGCTGTGACCACACCCGCACGCACTAGTTGCATTTGGGTTGTTCACATTAAAGCCGCCGCCCATCATATTTTCAACGTAATCTACCTCAGAGCCATCTAGTAAAGGTAAGCTCATTTTGTCAACGACAATGCGCACACCTTTATCTTCAAAAATACTGTCGCCGTCTAACTCGCGGTCGTCAATGGCCATGCCGTAGCTGTAACCACTGCAGCCGCCAGATTTGACAAACACGCGAATGGCAGCGTTGTCTTTGCCGCTGTTGCTTAAAAGCTCATTGGCTTTGGTAGCAGCCGCATCGGTTACAGTCATGCCTGCAGATATTGCTGGGGTGTTTTGTGTGGGGTTTACGCTTGTATCCATGCACAGTCCTTTCTTGTGCGTTGTTGGTCGAAATACTACTTACTACACTAAGTTTAGCACGTATTGAATCCATATTGCTGATACAACCCACGTCCGTGCAGCACACACACTGCTTATAGATAGTTAAGGCAATGGTTCAATTTGACCTAGTGGCTGCTTACTTCTTGCACGTTGCCATGCTACGTACAGTTCATCTTGATGAATGGCTGCCCATTCAATCACAAGACCCTTAGCTCGAGGCGGTAGTTTACCTGTTAGTGTATCCAGCGTCTTTATGTCTGTAAGGACTTCTTGATTACCGTAGCGCGCATGAAAATGAGATGGTGCATGGTCATTGCAGTACATCTTTATCAAAATGCCGTAAAAGCGACTTATTTCAGGCATTTGCGGTTTTAAACAGCAGATAGACGCTGGATTGCTTCGTCCAAAGTTTGCTTAGACAACTCTAAATACAATGCATCAGCACATAACTCAATGTCATCATTCCAAGCAAGCTGACCGTCTTCACCAATGCAAACACGCTTAAAGGCGTCACCTTCATACTATAGGGCAAACACACCCTAACCAGCAAGATGAGACATATCCACATTGCCTGCAGTACCATATTCGTACTGTAACCACAGAGTATAGCCATCTTTTGGTACAACTTTGATAAGCTCAGCCAAGACACTCATAATTAACCTACCTGCTCAGCATGACTCATGTTAGACGTAACTCAACCACGCTTCAAACTCAGGCAGTTGCCCACTCACCGCTTTTAAGTAAGCATCACGTATTTTTAGAGTAAGCTCGCCAGCGGTTCCTGAACCAATGTCGCGGCGGTCAATCGAGGCAATTGGTGTGACCTCGGCGGCTGTACCAACCATAAAGACTTCATCTGCTGTGTAGAGTTCATCGCGCGTGGCCATGGTAACTTCAATGGGCATGTCTAACCACTTGGCAATGCTGATGACGGAGTCCCTGGTAATGCCTCGTAAGTTAATCGAGTGGGCAACCGGATGTAACACGCTGTTTTTAATGAAAAAGATGTTTTCGCCGGAACCCTCGGCCACAAAGCCCTCTTTATCAAGGAGCAGCGCCTCATCAAAGCCGTTGTCGTGCGCTTCTAGGTTGGCTAGTACCGAGTTGACATAGTTGCCGCCAGCTTTGGCTTTAGTCGCCATCACGTCGCCGGGGCTGCGCCGCCAACTGCTGGTCATCAGGCGAGCACCTTTTTGCACAGCATCTTCCCCTAAATAGGTCCCCCACGGCCACGCTGCCACCATAAAATGGACGCTATTACCGCGTGGACCAATCGCTAACTTTTCGCTCCCAAACCACAACAGCGGGCGAATATAACACGATGTATAAGCGTTTTTGCGAACCGTGCTGGTGATGGCCTCGCTGATCTCAGCCACAGTTTGGGTCACGGGCATGCCGATGATCTTAGCAGAGTCAAGTAACCGCTGGGCGTGCTCAGGCAGCCGAAACACAGCGCTACCTTTAGGGGTTTCGTAGGCGCGGATGCCTTCAAAGACGCTTGTACCGTAGTGGAGTGCATGGCTGAGGACGGACACCTTAGCCTCAGCCTGAGGGACCAACTCACCGTTAAACCAAATGAAGCCTGCCTCGAGCCCCTCTGCTTGCGTCACCTGAGGATTTGCTGCTGGTATGGTCATACTGCCTCCTTATACCCGTTCATGCTAGCAAGAAATACCTTACGACGTTAGGGATAACAGTTATCAGACGCCTCACCAGCTCTCTAGGCAAGTCCATGTGTTTCATCATCCAAATAGACAACCCAGACCAAGCGCCCAGCCTTAATCAAAGGCGCACGCCCCGGGTGTTTAACGATGTGTCCATGTAAAATATCGCCTTTGGGCGACACAAAATCGTAGCTTACCTTAACAACTTGACCACTCTGGACGTTGGTGACTTCACCAAGCATGAGCTGACCGTTTTGAGCAAGGTCTTTGGCATGTTGGTTAGCCTTGCGAAGGCTAAACAGTAACCACGCCGGAATAACTAAGCTAAACCACCAGAGCGTTTGCTGCTGTGGCGCA
>JBCCOX010000259.1:0-6927 GCA_039025155.1 Deinococcota bacterium
CATAATTCTGCACTAGTAGCGTTGGCATCTACGTAAACGCTGGTTAAAATTTGCCCATCTGCCGTGTACATGGCTGCTGCGCCCGCCCATCCTTTCGGATAGCGACGTAGTGCTAGGTTGATTGCTGCATCGTAAAGCTTTTGGTCAACAATCATGCTCTCTGCCTTCTATTGATTAGGTGTGTTCCAGCCATTGGGTCAACGTGCTGAAACTCAATGTGTTGAACTCCCACAAGACTCGCGCACAATCAACTTGGTTTCAATAATCCGTTGCTGCTCCGCCACCTCACCCCGAATACGCTGAATGAGCATCTCGCCGCCTGCTTGTCCTTGCTGAATAGCGCTGGTTTGTACGGTCGTCAGCGGGGGAGACGCATAACTGGCGAGTGGCAAGTTGTCAAAGCCAACCACAGCAACATCCTCGGGCACCCGTAAACCACGTTCACGAATGGCAGCAAGAATGCCAAAGGCAATCGTGTCGTTACCTGCAAATACTGCTGTAGGTGGCTGCGCTAGGTCAAGCAGAGATTGCATCGCCTCAAAGCCGCTCTCAGCACTAAAGTTACCGTAACGAATCAGCTCGGGGTCGGGGGATAAATTGGCGTGCTCGAGCCGTTGTTGGTATTGCTCGAGGCGTAAACGTGCACTTTGGTAGGCCATCGGCCCGTAGCTGATGTGCGCAATACGCGTGTGCCCTACGCTAAGTAGATGGTCTACCACTAAATGCGCGCCCGGTGCGTGGGTGACAACGTATTCGTTAGGATTTCCCATGCTGCCCAAAAGAACAACTGGAAACGGCGAGTTGACAATCTCTGCCAGCGCGTGGTCGTCTGCTCTGGGGTTGACCACCAGTAGCCCGTCAATTTGTTTGGCACTGACCAAGCGTTGGTACGCGTCGCCGCCGTGAATCTCGTCTACGGTTTCAATGAGCATCTTAAAACCGTGCTTGCGGCTGACATCCGTGAGCTTAAAAAGCAGCTTAGCGATGAACGCATCCACCTCGAGGTGCTGGGTGTCTGCCACTACCACGCCCAAGGTTTGCGTTTGCCCACTGGCAAGGGTGCGCGCAGCGGCGTCTGGCACGTAGTTAAGTTCTTTGGCAGCGCGCAAGACGCGGTTGCGCGTTTCCGGGCTAATGCTCTTACTAAGCTGCGTGTCATTGAGCACAAACGACACCGTCGTGCGCGATACGCCAGCCAGATCAGCAACTTGTTGGCTGGTAACGCGTTTGCGTTTAGAACTCATGTGCGCCTAAAACTCGTGGATAGTTAAACTCATAGTGGTTAAAACTCATAGCGGGCTATTGACATAGAGATGGGGACTGCGGATGCTCCTAAACATACGATCTAGCTCGAGCCACACGTTCAAATCATGGGCTCGAGCCAACATATAGTCATAACACAGACGCACGCGCACAACGTGAAAAGCTAGCAGAAAAATGTTGACGCAGGCATCACAGTTTAGTTGATGGCATCAGCTCAACCTCGAGTGACTAAGCTGCTACAGGGTCGCGGAAGGTGGCTGGAAGCCAGTTGCCGTGCGCCTCAATCAGATCATCAACTAGATTGTAAATTTGCTCGAGGCTTAGTTCTGCACTGGTATGCGGGTCGAGCATGGCAGCATGGTAGATGTGCTCGCGTTTGCCCGTAAGCGCAGCTTCAACGGTGAGGTTTTGAACGTTGATGTTCGTTTGCATAAGTGCCGCAAGTTGAGGCGGGAGGCTACCAATTTTGGTTGGTTGGATGCCGTTTTTGTCTACCAAACACGGCACTTCCACGACGCAGTCAGGAAGGTTGTCGATAAAGCCAGTGTTTTGCACGTTGCCGTAGACGACGGCTGGTTCACCTGTCTCGAGCGAATGAATGATGCTCGAGCCGTATTCGACACTGCGTTTAACCTCGAGGTTAGCGTTGGGGTCTTCTAGCTGCTCACGCAACTCATGCCAACCTGCAATTTGCCGCTCACAGCGCACAATGTACTCATCTAGCGGAATCTGGAATTTGTCGATCAGGTCAGGGTGCTGCTCTTTAATAAACCACGGCGTGTACTCGCTAAAGTGCTCACTGGACTCGGTCACAAAATAGCCGAGGCGAGTAAACATATCGTAACGCACGGCATCAGATAAGCCGCTCACGCCACCGTCGGTACGACTTGCACTGCCTCGAGACGGAATGTTGCCACTATTTGCTACCTGTCTAATTTTAGGGTAAAGGTCTTCGCCGTTTCGCTCAAACGTCAGATAAAACGCCATGTGGTTGATGCCTGCACATAAATAGTTGATTTCCTCAACAGGAACGTCGATATCACCAGCGAGTTCACCTGCGGTGTGTTGCACGCTGTGGCACAAGCCGATGGTTGTAATGTTAGAGGCACGCTGCTCCGTCCAGCGGTTCATTGCCCAACAGTTCATCGCCATAGGATTCACGTAGTTGAGATGGGTGACATCCGGGCAAAGTTCTTCCATTTCGCTCAGCATGTCCAAAAACACGGGAATCGTGCGCAGCGCCCGCATAATACCGCCAATGCCAAGCGTATCAGCTATAGTTTGACGCAGGCCGTACTTTTTAGGGACATCGAAGTCAACAACTGTACTTGGTTTGTAACCGCCTACCTGAAACATGCTGATGACGTAATTTGCCCCGTCTAACGCACGTTTGCGGTCAGTGGTTATCTCAATTGTTGGTGACACACCCAAGGTACTCGCCAATTTACGGGCAACCACAGCCGAGGTATTGAGGCGCTGCTCGTCAATGTCAAACAGCATCAAGGTGGCATCTGCCAGTGCTGGATAACTCAGAATATCGCCCATGAGGTTTTTTGCAAACACAGTTGACCCTGCGCCAACCAAAGTGATTTTAGGCTTCATACAAAACTCCTTCAGGATGAGGTGGTGATTTTGCTACAACAGATTTTGGGGGTAGTTTTTATGGTATTGAGATTTTTGTCAGAACCTGAGGCGAGTATAGAAACTGCTGTGGCATCAGAAATTCTCGTTGATGTTGATGTGATGTCGGTAGGAGCTACGCATTTGAGATGGAAATACATCTTGGTGATGTGAGTATTAGAGCCTCGAGTGCATTGATAGAACTATTGCCTCACGTAAACTAGATGCTAATTGCGTAAGTTCTAGTCATGTTGATTTTAGGATGAGATGTAAGAGGCTCGGGTAACTGATATTTGGTGTCAGCAATGTACTTTACGAGTCAGCATCTCACATCAATCTCGTGATGCTGATGGAGTTAGGTATCGTCGAATTATGATGGCATCTCATCTTGAAGATACGCTTGCGGTTGAGATTTTCGTACCCAGAATCAACTATTAGACAAGCTAGATGCTACAGCTCATCGATATAATGCCATCTCCAGGTTCACTACATCACTCTGAAACACAAAAACGCGGCGGCGGTGCTCGTGCTCACCAACCGCCACGTGAGAGAGGTATCTAGAACAGGTCGTTAATTTCCTCGTTGGCTTCTTCAAGAAGCTCAGTAGCGCTACCTTGACCTAGGCCAATGGCTTGGGTTGCTTCTGCCATAATGGTGTTGATTTCACTGCCAAAGTCAGTAATCGGAAACAGGAAGGTGCCGCCTTCCATAGTGGCTTGCTCGGTAAACGCGGTGATGTCTATGCCAGCTTCGTCACGAACATTTACCGAAAGACTTAAGCCTTCTTCAGTTGATGGGAAGACCACGCCAGATGCGCCAACTACGTTGATGCACTCAGGGCTAGCGAGGTATTTAACCCATTCCCATGCTTCATCAGGGTGTTCGGTTCCTACCCAAATCGAGTCAGCGAGCCCGTTAAACATGCTTTTGCGCGCACCGTCAACAGCAGGAAGGTGAGCAAAGCCAACCTCAAAGTTGCTACCTAAGTACGTACCAATCATCCAACTACCGTCGGGAACCATCGCCACGGTGCCACTTTGGAACAAGCCAGCACGCCCAAGCGAGGTTTGCTCAGCCATGTCAGGAGAGTAGCCTTTCTCGAGCCACAAGCTGGTGAACCAATCAAATACTTCAGCAAGTTGGGGGTCGTCGTAAAAGTATTCATCGCCCCAGATGCCGTTGTTGAAGCTAAAGCCGTTGGCAACAGCTAGCCAGCTCCACTCGGTTTGCCCGTAGGCACCAGCACTACCAAACTCGTTGGTGAAGCCGTACTGAACAATACTCTCTTTGTCAAAGTCGGGGCTTAAGCCGTTGTTGCCGTTGGCGTCTATGGTGAGGCGGGCAATAACTTCTTCAAAGCTGCCACCGTCGTCGCTGTTCCACGTCATGTCGTTGATTTCCTCGAGCGTCACCCCGGCTGCCTCGAGTGCTGCTTTATTAAACACAATAGCAATCGTGTCAAAATCTTTGGGAAGCCCGTAACGTTCACCGTCACGTATCCACAAATCAGCAAGACCTTCAATGTAAATACTGGTGTCAAGCGCGTCAGCCTCAACCAGGGGCTGAATATCAGTAAGTTGTCCTAGAGCTACAAATTCGGGGTACTTAGCAAGGTGATTGGTAAATACATCTGGCGCTTCGCCACTTACAAAGCCGGTTTGAATGTTCGACCAGTAATCTTCCCAGCCAAGCTGCTCAATTTCAACGTTGATGCCTGTTTGAGCAGTAAAGTCCACAGCACACTGTTGATAAGACGGCAGTTGGTTACCATCCCAGAGTGAATAACGTAGGGTTACTTGTGCTTGGGCAAATGCCAGCAAGCTGACAAGGGCAACAAGCGGTAAAACGTGTTTCATACGGTTCATGTAAATCTCCTTCTGCAAAGCCCCCGTGAAGAATAGTCTCGTGGGACGTGTTGCCTAAATGAGGTGAAATAAAGCTTGGTGATGAAACCAGATCGTGATGGGTGTTCTAGAGCTTATTTCCAATAGATGTGGCTGTTATACGTAGCTGTTATGCAAGGTGGCGTTATGGGTGGCTGATGTTGAACGTTGTGCTTAAAGAAAGGAGCATGGGGAGGTCTCATTAGATACAACCTGCGCTCATACCAAAATCATCACAGTGTGGAGTTGTTGATGTCAGCAAACGTGTGAGATGGAGCAGTTAGCCTCGAGAACACGCTATTTCCCACCTGAGAACTGAATAGAATCAATAACTCTACGTCCAAAGAAAATAAAGATCAGTGCAGACGGCACAATTGAAATGGTGGCTGCGGCCATAAGCCCCGTCCAGTCAGGCGCACCTTGCGGGGTTTGGGCCCGGAAAATACTAAGTGCCACAGTGAGCATTCGCACGTTTTCGTTGCGCCCAACCACAAATGGCCACAAATACTGGTTCCACGTGGTGATAAACGTCAAAATACTTAAGGTGATGGCAGGCCCTTGGATAAGGGGCAAGGCAATTCGTGTAAAAAAGCCGATTTTAGTAGCACCATCTAAAACAGCCGCTTCTTCAATGCTGGTGTTGAGTCCTAAGAAAAACTGGCGCATAAAAAACACCGCAAATGGCGTCATCAAAAAGGTCGGCGCAATAATGCCTGCAAAGGTGTTAATCCAACCAAGTTGCTGAATGAGCACATAGTTGGGAATAAACAGCACAATGCCCGGAATCATGAGTCCAGCCAAGTAAAGCCCAAAAATCACGTTGCGCCCGGGGAATTGAAGGCGGGCGAACGCGTACGCAGCCGTACTGCTAAAAAAAACTTGCCCAAGGGTTGTTAAAAGACCCACAATGAACGAATTGCGCATGAACAAGAAAAAGTTCAACCGCCCCGGTGAGATGTTGGTGGCACCTTGGTCAATGAGCACTTGGGAATCAAGCGCGCCAAGCACCCGCAAAAAGTTCACGCCAGTTGTTTCCACAGGTGTAAACGATTGAATGTTGGTGTAGACCAGTGCAGGGTCAGTGAGGGCTGTGCGAATAACCCAGTAAAACGGAAATAAAATAGCGAACGAGAAGGCAGCTAAAACGACAAAAAGTACAACTTGTCCAAGGCGTTTGTTGATGAGGCCGCGCCTCGAGGCGGACCGGTCATACGACCCATAATGTGCTACTGCCATTTGCTGTCCTCCGTTATAGATGTCATCACCGTGTTAGTTAGCCAGATGTGTACACTCATGCGCCGTACTCCGCGAGGTCGGACTCTTGACTACCCAAAAAGCGCAGTTGTACTAGCGTGATGGCAATAAGAATCACAAACAGCGCTACAGACGCGGCTGATGCAAGCCCCATGTCAAACCCACGGTTAAAAATTTTGTCAAAGATGTAGTAGAGGATGACACTACTCGCCCCAGCTGGGCCGCCACCGTTAGGGCCTGCGCCAGTGGTAATCGCAACAGTGTCAAAGACCTGAAACGAACCGATAATCGAGGTGACGAGGACAAATAATGTCACCGGGCGCAGTAACGGGATGGTGATGCGCCAAAACTGCGTCCACGGGCCAGCACTGTCAATTGAAGCTGCTTGGTAGAGGTCCTTGGGAATGGTTTTAAGCCCTGCAAAAAACAAGATGGCCGTGTAGCCTGTGTACTGCCAAATGTTAATCCCCGCAATTGTGGGAATAACTGTGGCAGGTTCACCTAAAAACGGCTGTCGAGGAATACCCACAAAGCCCAATAACACGTTAATGATGCCTAGTAATGGGTCGAGCATCCACAACCACAACAACCCAACAACAACTGGAGGAAGTAACCACGGAAGTACCATGAGCCCCCGGACGATGCTCGAGACAGCATTGCTAAATCTATCCATAATGACTGCCAAGATGAGCGCTAAGGCCGTTTGAATAGGAATGTTGATGACAACGTAGAGCAGCGTCACCCGTAGTGAACGCCAAAAGCGTCTGTCGCTAAAAAGTTCTTGAAAATTTTCAAGCCCCACAAACTTGGGGGCACGCAGCAAGTTCCACTCGTGGAAGCTCAGTTGAATCGCACCAATGGCTGGATACAAAAAGAACACCGCAAAACCAACTAAGCTTGGTAACAC